>CAZPJF010000096.1:0-10662 GCA_964586095.1 uncultured Gemmatimonas sp.
ATCCTCGTGATGCAGTTCGGCTCCTTCCTCGAGCCGATCGCCATCCTCATCTCGCTGCCGCTCTCGCTCATCGGCGTGGTGCTCGCGTTGCTCGTGACCGGCGACACGCTCAACATCATGTCGATGATCGGCGTGATCCTGCTCATGGGCATCGTGGCCAAGAACGCCATCCTGCTCATCGACTTCGCCAAGTGGGGCCAGGAGCAGGGCATGGACCGCCGGGCGGCGATCATCGAGGCGGGGCGCGTGCGGTTGCGTCCCATCCTCATGACCACCATGGCGCTCATCGCGGGCATGATCCCCGTGGCCCTCGGGATCGGGGAGGGCGCCGACTTCCGCGCCCCGCTCGGCCGCGCGATCATCGGCGGCACCATCACGTCGACCTTCCTCACGCTGCTCGTGATCCCGACCGTCTACGAGATCATGGACGAGTGGCGGTCCCACATCGCCGGGTGGTTCAAGTTCCCCGAGCGGCCCAAGACCGAGGAGTACGCGGTGCCCACCCGGAAGTAGCGGCGCGACCGCGATCCCCCACGGCAGGCATGCGACACGGAGGGGGCCCGGCGCGGGTCATGCGCGCCGAGCCCCCTCCGTGTCCCCGTGGTGTTGGCGCGGCGCCCGCGCCCCCTCTCACGGGCCCGACGGCGCCACCGGGTTGGGCATCCGCCGCGGACGGTGGCGGAGGATCCACGCCTTCTGCGCCGGCGTGTACACCTGCCAGATCGCGTAGTGCAGGTCCACGAGGTCGATCCGGATCGCCATCGCGATCGGACGGCCCTGCACGAGGATCGCCCGCACCTCCTCACGCGTCGCGCCCGCCTCACGCGCGGCCTTCGCGGCCTCGAAGATCGCCTTGAGCGAATCCAGCTGCGGCTGGTGCGCCACGCGGAACGCGAGGCGCAGCGCCGCGATCGAGTCCTTCTGCGCCTGGCTCAGCGCGATCGAATCGGGGAAGGGACGACGCCAGCTGCGGCCGTCGAACGGCCGGCGGCCGTCCTGCGTGCCCATCGTGCCCTCCAGCGCCGATCCCGCCTCGCCGAACATCACGAGCGCGTAGTCGTCCTGCGCGGAGGTCGTGGCCGCCTCATCCGGGCCCGTCGTGGAGTCGCATGCGGCGAGCACGAGGGTGGCAGCCAGGGCGGGGGCGATGAGTCTGCGAAGCATCGGGAATACCTCTCATGGCGTTCGACGCCGGTTGTCGCGTGGCTGGGTGGGGGCCGCCGCGTGTTCACCCGGTTGGATGCCGGCCTGGTTCCAACGTTAAGCTGGCCCGGCGCGGCGCCAAGACCCTGTGACGGATGTCACAATGCGAGCTCGCGCGCGGCCGCCCGAACCTCGGACCAGGCCGCGGCCACGTGCACCTCGCGCGTGCGGAGGTTCCCCACCGCGAGCCGGAGCACGTACCGCTCGCCGAGCTTGGTGTGCGAGAGGAACACTCGGCCGCCGGCATTGACCCGGTCCAGGATCATCGCATTGTGCCGCTGCAGCGCGGCCTCGTCGACCATCCCGGCGGGCCGGTGCCGGAAGCAGGCCACCGACATCGGCACCGGAGCGACGACCTCCCATCCTGGCTCGGCCGCGACCCACTCGGCGAAGCGCCGGGCCAGCGACACGTGATGGCGCAGCCGCGCCACCAACCCCTCCGTGCCGAACGCGCGCAGGACGAACCAGAGCTTGAGCGCCCGGAAGCGTCGGCCGAGCTGGAACGAGTAGTCCGACTGCGAGACCGCCACCGCCTGCTCCGCCGTCTCCAGGTAGGCGGGCGTCAGCGAGAAGGTCCGCTGCAGGACGCGCGGGTGGCGGGTCCAGAGCACCGAGCAGTCCATGGGCGTGAAGAGCCACTTGTGGGGGTTCACGACGAATGAATCGGCCTGGTCCACCCCGGCGAAGTGCGCGCGATGCTCGGGCACCATCGCCAGCACGCCGGCGTAGGCGGCGTCCACGTGCAGCCAGAGTCCCTCGCGTGCGCAGAGCGCCGCGATCGCTGGCACGGGGTCGACGCTCGTCGTCGACGTGGAACCCACGGTGGCGACCACCGCCAGCGGCCGGTACCCTGCCGCGCGGTCCGCCGCGACCGCGGCCGCGAGCGCCTCCGCGCGGAGGCGGAACGCCTCGTCCGCCGCGACGCGGACCACGTTCTCCGCGCCGATGCCCAGCACGATCGCGGCCTTGTCCACGCTCGAGTGCGCATGCTCCGAGCAGTACACGCGCAGGCGCGGGAGGTCGGGACGGCCCGCCATGCCCCGCTGACGGATGTCGAGGGCAGGGTCCATCTCGCGCGCCGCGGCGAGCGCGTGCAGCGTGGAGGTCGAGGCCGTGTCGGTGAGCAGCCCGAACCAGTCGGCCGGGAGCCCCATGGCATCGCGCAGCCAGCCGATGGTGACGGTCTCGAGCTCCGAGAGCGCCGGCGAGGTGCGCCAGAGGATGCCCACCTGGTTCAGCGCGGCGATCAGGAGCTCGCCGAGGATCCCCGGCACCGAGGCGGTATTGGCGAAGTAGGCGAAGAAGCCGGGGTGGTTCCAGTGGGTCACGCCCGGCATCACCACGCGGTCGAGGTCGGCGAGGATGCGTTCGAGTGGTTCCGCCCCGCGCGGCGCGCCGTCCGGGAGACCCTGACGGAACTCCCCCGGCGAGAGCCGCGACAAGACGGGATATCGTTCTGGAGTGCGCAGGTATTCCGCGATCCAGCGCGCGAGCGTGGCGGCGTGTCGCTCGAACTCGTCCGGTGAGAGGTCGCCGGGTTCGACGGAATCCGTGGGCATGACGACGTAGGCTTGGGGTGGGGCGGCGGCGAATGAAATCCAGCGGAGGCGCTGCATGAAGGCAATGGCTCGGGAAACCCGCGGGGCGCGCGCCTGATGGCGCCCGCGGGCGAGCGACTCGAACGCGCCGTGAGCGCCGGGATCATCACCGCCGCGCAGGCGGCGGCCATCCGCGCGCTCGGCGAGCCGGCCGCCGAGGTCGCAGGGGCGACGGTCCCCCGCGGGGCGTCGCCGGTCGACGCCCCGCGCGACATCGAGGCGCGTCCCCGCCTCCTCGCGCGGATCGACGCGGCCACGGTCGCCTTCATCCTCGGCGCCATCACCGTCGTCGCAGCCCTGCTCTGGTTCCTCGTCGACCGGTGGCGGTGGCTGGGGCCGTGGGGCGTCATCGCCACCTGCCTGTTGTACGCCGTCCTGTTCCTCGGCGTCGCGCACAGGCTGCGCCGGGATGGACACGACCTCGCGGGTGCGCTCGTCGTCCTCCTCGCGATCCTCATGGTCGCACCGCTGGTGACCTCGGTGAACGTGCTCACGCACTGGTTCGAGCCGATCGTCGGCGGCCGCTGCGGCTGGCCGGACTTCCTCTTCTGGCACTGCCGCGGCGAGGAGCTCGTGATGGAGCTCGCCCTCGCGCTCGCGGCGCTCGTGGCCTTGCGGCAGGTGCGGTCGGCGCTCTTCGTGCTGCCCCTCGCGGGCATCGCGCTGCGCCTGCTCTTCCACATGGCCGACACCTGGGCGCACAACGGCCTCGGCGAGGGCGGCTCCGGGTGGGTGTGGGTGGCCGGCGGGAGCGTGCTCGCCGCGATCGCGTACGTCACCGACCGGCGGCAGCGTGGCGACGAGGACTTCGCGCGCTGGCTCTATGCCGCCGCCGTGGCGTGCGCCCTGCCTGCCTCCCTCCTCGTGCTCGGACGCGAGGAGCCGCTGCGCCACCTGATGCTGCCGGGCGCGGCCGTGGCGTTCGCGGCCGCGCTCACGCTCCGCCGCGTGCCCTTCGTCCTCCTGGGGATCGGCTGGTTCGCGGCGTACCTCGTCTGGCTCGCCGACGAGGTCTTCCGCGACACGCCCGCCTTCCCGATCCTGCTCGCGGCGCTGGGCGTCGGCATGATCATCGCGACCGTCTGGGTGCAGCGGAACGCGGCGATGCTCGTGCGGCGCTTCGGGACGGTGACGCGCGACGGCCGCCCGCGCTTCCCCGGGGGCGCGGCGCTCCTGCTCGCGCCGGCCCTGGTGGCGGTCCTCGTGCTGCCGAGTGCGCGCCGCGACGAGGCCGAGCGGCAGCGCGACCGGCGCTGGACCGAGCGACGCTGGGCACGGACCGCGGCGCGCGAGCGCCTGCGGTCCGACTCGACCCGCAGGGAAACCTCCGCCCCCGGTGACCGTACCATGGGCGGGGCCCTCCCGCCGCCCCGGCCAAGGCCGGTGCGGCCCGACTCGAATTGAGGTACGCGTGATGCTCGCCGCCGGTCTTCTGCTCGCACTCCAGGTCTCGGTCAACGTCGATGTCGGCCGGCAGGGGGCCTCCGGCGGCATCAGCGTGCGACCGCCGATCCGTGGCCGGATCGAGGTCACCGACGAGCATCGGCGCACGGCGTTCAAGGATGCCGTGGCGCGCGACCTCCTGCTCCGGGCCCGCGCCACGCGGCTCGAGCAGGACTCCTCGCTGCTGTCGTACGACGTGAAGAGCTACCAGCGCGTCTCGGCGGGGATGGCGCTGCGCGAGTCCGCGCGCGACCGGCTGATCTTCCGCACCGAGAGCGCGGCGCACGTGCGCTGGCATCGGCGGACGGGCGCCCGTGTCGAGATGCTCGGCGCCCGCTCGGCGCTGCCCATCGTCGCGGGGATCAAGGAGGCCGAGGCCGAGGCGCAGCAGGAGATGCTCGACGAGGTGGGGGACATGATGGCGATCCCCTACTACCCGGGGAAGGACGAGCTCTGGCTGTTCGAGATGATCGGCACGCGGGATGACGAGGACGACGGCTCGCCGATGCTGATCCACCCGGTGGCCGAGGGGTCGGAGGCGTACTTCACGTTCGCGCGCGGTGACTCGGTGCTGATGACGCTGCCCGACGGCAAGCGGATCACGCTGCGCGAGATCCTGGTGGTGCCGCGGCAGGCCCGCTGGAACCTCGTGGTGGGTTCGTTCTGGTTCGAGACCGAGCGCGCGCACCTGGTGCGCGCGGTGATGCGCTTCTCCGCGCCGATGGACATCTGGGAGACGGTGGAGTCGGAGGATCCGGGGGCGCGCGACGAGGTCCCCATGATGGTCCGCGGGCTGCTGACCCCGATGAAGGCCGAGATGACCGCGGTGACGATCGAGTACGGGCTCTTCGAGCAGCGCTTCTGGCTGCCGCGGACACAGGGGGCGGAGGGCTACGCACGCGTCGGCTTCATGCGCGTGCCGTTCCGCGTGGAGGAGCGGTACCGCTACAACAGCGTCAACGCGATCGACTCGCTGGAGGCGATCCCCGCGCCGCGCTGGGCGCAGGCCGACACGGTGCGCGACAGCCTGCGCGCCGCCGGGCTCGACTCGGCGGCGGTGCGCGAGCAGATGCGGAAGTACTACGCCGCGCGCGACTCCGCGCAGCGCGCCGAGCGGCGCGCCCAGTGCGCCACCAAGGGGACCTTCACCGAGTACCGCCGCCGCTACGACGGCACGCTCCCGCTCGCGATCGAGGCCCCGTGCGACCCGCTCAAGCTCGCCACGTCGAGCGAGCTCCCGCCCTCCATCTACGATGCCGGCGAGGAGCTGTTCGGCGCCAAGGAGCGCGCGGAGCTGATGCAAGCGCTCGACTTCGGGCTCCAGCCCGCCTGGGCGCCGCGCAAGGCGGTGCTCTCGTGGGGGCTCGCCCACTCGCGCTTCAACCGCGTGGAGGGCTTCTCCACCGGCGGCACCGCCACGAGCACGCTCGGCAAGGGCTACAGCGCCATCCTCGGCGCGCGCGCGTCGCTCGCCGACGCCCAGCTCAACGGCGACTTCACGCTCGCGCGGAGCAACGGCCGGCGCGAGCTGCGCGGCACGCTCTACCGGCGCCTCGCCGTCAGCTCCGACTTCGGGGACCCGCTCTCCTTCGGGGCGTCGCTCGGCTCCATGCTCTACGCGCGCGACGAGGGCTTCTACCATCGCGCGTGGGGCGGGGAGCTCGCCGGCCGGCGCACCCTCGGCAACGGGTTCGAGTGGCGGCTCTTCGCCGAGCAGTCGTGGAACGCGCCGGTCGAGAACCGGTGGTCGCTCTTCGGCGGGGCGCACGACGACCGCTTCGTGGCGAACGTCGTCGCGGACCAGGCCTGGCTCTACGGCAGCGCCGTCCGCTGGCGCGGCAGCCGGGGGCTCGATCCCCGCGGCTTCCGCGCGACCGCCGACCTCCGCCTCGAGGGCGCGACCGGCGACTACCAGTACGGACGCTACTTCCTCGAGACCACGGTCTCCCGCGGGCTCGGACCCATCTCGGCGTCGATCACCGGGGCGGCCGGCACCACGAGCGGTGAGGTGCCCGCCCAACGACGGTTCTTCCTCGGTGGACTGCAGAGCGTGCGCGGCCAGACCGCCGGCACCGGCGTGGGGGAGGCGTTCTGGCTCGGTCGGTTCGAGGTCGGCACCAACGATGTCGCGGTGAAGCCGGTGCTCTTCGGTGACCTGGGCTGGGCCGGGGCACGCACCGGCGACTGGGGGCGCTCGGCTCGCCCGATGGCGGGGGTGGGGGTCGGCGCGAGCTTCCTCGACGGGATGTTCCGCATCGACCTGGCGCGCGGGGTGCACCCGCGCTGGCAGACCAGGCTCGATCTGTCGGTCGAGGCGCGGTTCTAGGGGGCGGAGGCGACCAGAAACGCGACATTGGCGACGATTGTGACGGTCGCGCTTGCGCAACCGTCCTTCGAGATGACTCTTTAGGTGCAGTCGGCATCCTCCCCTTCGCCAGAGTCGGCCCTGCAAGAGCACGTTCCGCACCCGCAACAGCTGGATGAGAGCGCCAATGCCGAGGTCCTGCTCTGGCAGGGCCGGTATCGCGCGCTCTTCATCTCGCTCGTGGGTTTCTCGACGATCACGCTGAAGTGGTTCGGCGTGGTCTCGGCGGAATCGATGCTCGTCGAGCGCCTCGGGCTTCGCACCGCGCTCCTGCTGATGGCGGGGCTGATCGCCGCGTACCTGGTGGGGCACCGCGCGCTCGCGCACTACCTGCGCCGCGCGGGGCGCGCCGGCATGCCGGTGGTGCTCGGCACCATCGCGAGCGACATGCTGGCGCTCTTCACCGCGGTCGCGCTGGTGACGCCCCCCCAGCACTTCGACCGCGCGCTCATCGTCTCGATCTTCACGGTCCAGTTCACCCAGATCTTCTTCGGCTGGACGGCCACGATCGCGAACCTGGCGCTCGTCGCGCTCGGCTACATCACGCTCATCTCGCTGGCGGCCGACGCGGGGATGGTCGCGCGCCCGGGCGAGGAGCTCTGGACGCTTGCGCTGTACGGCATCGGCGTGCTCGTCTACGTGGGCCTGCAGGGCCACGTCGCGGGGCGGATGCGGAACCTCGTGCAGATCTTCCACAAGGCGCAGGAGGGGGACTTCTCCGCGCGCTACGACGAGGGGCAGGACCAGATGCCCGACCCGGTGACGGTCATCGGGCGCGCCTACAACCGCATGCGGGCGCACCTCGAGGCGATCGTGCTCACCGACCCGCTCTCGGGGTGCTTCAACCGGCGCGGCCTCAACCAGCTCGCCGAGCGCGAGGTGTCGCGCGCCGTGCGCGGCAAGAAGAACGTCGCGGTGCTCGCAGTCGACATCGACCACTTCAAGGCGATCAACGACGACTACGGGCACCTCACCGGCGACGAGGTCATCCGCGAGGTGGGGGCGCTGCTCCGCGACACGGCGCGGGAGATCGACGTGGTGGCGCGGATCGGCGGCGAGGAGTTCACCATCCTCGCGCCGGACTCCAACGACGAGGGCGCGCTGATCCTCGCCGAGCGCATCCTCAACGCCTTCCGCGCGCACCAGTTCAAGTCGCTGCCGCCGGACCGCCGGATCACGACGAGCGTCGGCCTCTCCGCGGCGCCCGCGCGCGACGACGAGGTGGCCAAGACGCTCCTCGCGCGCGCCGACGAGGCGCTCTACGTGGCCAAGCGGAATGGCCGCGACCGCGCGGTGGTCTGGCATGCCGGCATGCGCGCGTTCGACGGCACGTACGGCGGGCGCGTGCACCAGCTCACGCCCGGGATGATCCGCACCGTCGACTGACGCGCGCTCAACCGAGCCGCAGCGTCCCCTCGCTCACGAGCACCGCGCGCCCCGCGACCTTCACGCTCGTCACGGCGCCGTTCGCCTTCACCACGCTCACGTCGAGGCGGCTCGGCCGCCCCATCTCGATGCCCTGGTCCACCGACCAGGCGAAGCTCCCGTCCTTCGCCTCCTTCATGGCGAGCCAGCCGCCGAAGGCCGCGATCGCGGACCCGGTCGCCGGGTCCTCGGCGATGCGGATCCCCGGCGCGAACATCCGCGCCCGCCAGTGGTGCGCGCCCTGCTCGGGGTCCCGCGCGGCCACGAGGATCTCCGGCGCCCAGAAGCGCTGCAGCGTCTGCTCCCAGCGGTCCAGGCGGACGCGCGCGCGCTGCAGCGCCGCGAGCGACTTGAGCGGGACGAGCAGGAACGGGTAGCCGCAGGAGACGGCGGCCGGCGAGAGCGCGCCGCCCACCAGGTCACCCGGCTCGAGCGAGAGGATCTCGGCCAGCGTGTTGATCGTGGGCGTCTGCGGGCCGACCTCGGGCATCTTCGCGACGGAGAGCTCGGCCCAGGCCCGCGCCGCGGACTCCACGCGCACGTCCACCGGCACGATCCCCACGCCCATCTCGAACCGGAACCGTCCGCTGCCCGACGGGAGCGCCCCCTCGGCGAGCGCGAGGGCCGCCGCCGTGCCGATCGTCGGGTGCCCGGCGAACGGCATCTCCTTGTCCGGGGTGAAGATCCGCACGCGGCGCGTGTTGGTGCCGTCCTCGGGCGGGTAGCAGAACGTCACCTCGGAGTAGTTGAACTCCTGCGTGATCGGCAGGAGCTGTGCCTCGGGGATCCCGCGCGCGTCCGGGAAGACCGCGAGCTGGTTGCCGCCGAAGGGCGTCGGGGTGAAGACGTCGAGCGTGAGGAAGCGCATGGAAGGAGGGAGGCTCGCGAGTGGAGGAGGAAGGGACGCCGTCATGCCGGTCACGCCTTCCTCCTTCGACCTTCATCATCCCATGAAGGGATACTTGTAGTCGTGGGGCGGCACGAAGGTCTCCTTGATGGTGCGCGCGCTCACCCAGCGGAGCAGGTTGAGCTTGGAGCCCGCCTTGTCGTTGGTGCCCGAGGCGCGGCCGCCGCCGAACGGCTGCTGGCCGACCACGGCGCCCGTGCACTTGTCGTTCACGTAGAAGTTGCCCGCCGCGTGACGGAGCTTGGCGTGCGCCTCGGCGAGTGCCGTGCGGTCCTGCGAGAAGACGGCGCCCGTGAGCGCATAGGGCGAGGTGCGGTCCACCAGCTCGAGCGTCTCGCTCCACTTGGCGTCGTCGTACACGTACGCCGTCAGGACCGGGCCGAAGATCTCCTCGCACATGAGCCGGTAGTTCGGGTCCTCGGTCTGGATGAGCGTGGGTTCCACGAAGTATCCCATGGCGGCATTCGTCCCGCCGCCGGCGAGCACCTTCGCGTTCGTCCGCGCGTCGGCCAGGTACCCCTCGATCCGGTCGAACGCGCGCCGGTCGATCACGGCGCCCATGAAGTTCCGGAAGTCGTTCACGTCGCCCATCCGGATGTCCTTGATCATCGCGACCATGCGGTCACGGACCTCGGGCCAGATCGACCGGGGCACGTAGATGCGCGAGCAGGCCGAGCACTTCTGGCCCTGGTACTCGTACGCGGCGCGCACGGCGCCCACCGCGAACGCCTGCACGTCCGCCGAGGGGTGCGCGAGCATGAAGTCCTTGCCGCCGGTCTCACCGACGATGCGCGGGTAGGAGCGGTAGCTCCCCATGTTCTTCCCGATCGTCCCCCACATGGCGTTGAACACGCCCGTGGAGCCGGTGAAGTGGACACCCGCGAGGTCGGGGTGCGAGAGCGCGACGTCGGAGATCGCGACCGGGTCGCCGGGGAGGAAGTTGATCACGCCCGGCGGGAGGCCCGCCGCCTCGAGGAGCTTGTACGTGTACCACGACGAGAGGATCGCCGTCGCGGCCGGCTTCCAGAGGACGACGTTCCCCATCTGCGCCGGCGCGCCGCAGAGGTTGCCGCCGATCGCGGTGAAGTTGAACGGCGTCACCGCGTACACGAACCCCTCGAGCGCGCGGTACTCGAGCTGGTTCCACGTCCCCGGCGCGCTCACCGGCTGCTCGGTGTAGATCTCGCGCGCGAAGGCGGCGTTGAAGCGGAAGAAGTCGACCATCTCGCAGGCGGCGTCGATCTCGCTCTGGAAGACGGTCTTCGACTGGCCGAGCATCGTGGCCGCGTTGAGCGTGTCGCGCCACGGGCCGGCGAGCAGGTCGGCCGCCTTGAGGAACACCGCCGCGCGCTGCTCCCACGTCCACTCGCTCCACTCCTTCCACGCCTCGCGGCCGGCGGCGATCGCCTGGTGCACGTGCTCCTGCGTCGCCTTGTGGTACGTCGCCGTCACGTGGCCGTGCTTGTGCGGCGAGGTCGCCTTGGCGACGTCACCGGTGCGGACCTCCTTGCCGCCGATCACCACCGGGATGTCGGGGCACTCCGACTCCATCGCCGTGAGGCGGGCCTGCAGCGACGCGCGCTCGGGCGAGCCCGGGGCGTAGGCCTTGATGGGCTCGTTGGCGTGCGGCGGGAGCTGGCGGATGCCGTTCGGCGAGAAGGTCGACATGGCGGGAGGGGTGAGGGTCGAGGTGGAAATCTAATCCCGCGCCGGGCGATACT
>CAZPJF010000097.1:0-10479 GCA_964586095.1 uncultured Gemmatimonas sp.
ACGGCGCCAGGTCGAACCGCGCCCTTCCCGCGGTGACGAGGTCCGCGAGCACCTCGCCGATGGCGCTCGCGAACTTGAACCCGTGCCCCGAGCAGGGCGACGCGACGAGCACGCGGTCGGCGAGCGGGTGCCGGTCGAGGATGAAGTGGCCGTCGGGCGCGTTGGTGTACGTGCAGACCGCGGTCTCGCGCAGCGGCCCGTCGGCGGCGGGCATCCGGCGCCGCAGCAGGCCGCGCAGCTCCTCCACCTCGTGCGCATGGACCGTCCGGTCCACCGCCCCGGGCTCCGTGCCCGGGCCGTGATGGTGCAGCGCCACCTTCACGCCGTCGCCGGCGTCGGGGAACCCGTACCAGATCCGGCCGGGGGCGAGCTCGCCGAGGAACACGGGGAAGCGGCCCGGGGCGAAGGCCGCCGCGTGACGCAGCGGCGCGAACCAGGCGAGCACGTTGCGCTGCACGGTGAGCGGGAGCGCGAGCTCGGGCAGCAGGTCGCGCACCCACATCCCGGCGCTCACGATGAGCATCGACGCGCGGTAGCTCGCGAGGGCGGTGTCGACGACCACGCTGTCGCCCTCCTGCCGCCAGCGCAGCGCGGGCTCGTTCGCGCGCAGCACCGCCCCGTGCGCCTGCGCCACGCGCAGCGCCGCGGCGATGGCCCGGCCGGGATCGAGCATCCCCGCGCGGGGCTCGAGCACGCCGACCCACTCGTCGTCCACGACGAAGTGCGGGAAGCGCGCGCGCAGCACCGCGGCGTCGAGCACCTCGTGCGGCAGGCCGTGCGCCTCGGCGCTGCGGCGCGCGCCGCGCACCAGCGGGCCGTCGGGCGGCCCGTAGCAGAGCCCGCCGGTCCGCTGGAGCAGCCGCTCCTCCGCGAGCGCCTCGAGCTCGGCCCAGCACTCGTAGGCGCGCTGGACGAGGGGGACGTAGATGGGATCCTCGTAGTACGCCTCGCGGATGATCCGCGACCGGCCGTGGCTGGAGCCCTGGTCGTGCGGGGGCGCGTGCCGGTCGAGCCCGACCACGCGGGCCCCGCGGCGGGCGAGGTGGGCCAGCGCCTGGCTCCCCATGGCGCCGCAGCCGAGGACGAGGACGTCGGAGTGGGTGGCGGTCACCGGCGGAGCTTGCCACGGCGTGCCGTGTGGCGCAACGTCCGCCGATGCCGCGCCGCCTCACGCTGGGCCTCCCGGTCGCCGTCGCCGCGCTCGCGGCCGCGTGCCTCGGCACGCTCTATGGCCTGAGCGAGCGGCGCCTCCGCGAGTTCACCGCGCCGCCCGCCTTCGACCGCCCGGTCGCGACCGACCTCGCGACCATCGCGCGCGGGGAGCACCTCGCGCGCACGCGCGGGTGCCTCTCCTGCCACGGGTCCAACCTCGAGGGGCGCGACTGGGGCGCCGAGTGGGCGTACGCCGGCCGGCCCGTGGCGCCGAACCTCGCGCGCTACGCGCGCGACGAGTCGCCGGCCACGCTCGAGCGCGCCATCCGGCACGGCATCGGGCGCGACGGCCGGGCCCTCTTCTCCATGCCGTCGTACAACTTCCGGCACCTCACGGACGACGACCTGGCCGCGCTCATCGCCTACCTGCGGGCGCACCCGGTGTTCGCGCACGAGCTCCCGGTGCCGTATCTCTCGCTCCCGCTGCGGCTCGCGCTGGTGCGGCGCACCGAGACGCACGCCGCCGAATGGGCGGCGGCCACCCCGCCGCTCCTCACCGACTCCGCGCGCGACCCGGCGCAGGTCGTCCGCGGCGAGTACCTCGCGATGACCGCCTGCAACGAGTGCCACGGCCTCGACGTGCGCGGGGCGCGCTTCTTCGGCGACACGGTCCCCGACCTGGCCGTGGTGGCCGGCTACACCCCCGAGGAGCTGCGCCGGCTGCTGCGCCAGGGCGCCGCGCGCGACGGCCGCACCGACCTCGGCCTCATGACGACCACCGCGCGGAACCGCTTCGTCCACCTCACCGAGGGCGAGATCGACGACCTCCACGCCTTCCTGAAGACCCTGCCGGGCCGACCGGTGCCCCCCGTGGTATTTTGGAGGCAGTGACCCCGCACCGCCTCCTCGTCACCGACGAGATCGACCCCGACGGCCTCGCCCTGCTGCGCGCCGTCCCCTCGTTCACCGTGGACGAGGTCCCCACCCTCGCGGCCGACGAGCTGCTGCGGCGCATCGGCGACTACGACGCGATCATCGGCCGGAGCGCGACGCGCATCTCCGACGCGCTGCTGCGCGCGGGCACGCGGCTCCGCGTGGTCGGGCGCGCCGGCGTGGGCGTCGACAACATCGCGCTCGACACCGCCACCGCGCTCGGCATCGCGGTCATCAACGCCCCGGCCGGCAACACGGTCGCGGTCGCCGAACTGTTCTTCGGCACGGTGCTCGCCCTGCTCCGGCACATCCCCCGCGCCGACCGCTCCATGCACGAGGGGCGCTGGGAGCGCGCCGCGCTCATGGGCACGGAGCTCAAGGGCAAGGTGCTCGGCGTCGTCGGCCTCGGCCGGATCGGCACCGCGGTCACCGTCCGCGCCAAGGCCTTCGGCATGGAGGTCGTCGCCTACGACCCGTACATCCCCGAGGACCGGTTCGAGGCGCAGGGCGTGCGGCGTATGCCCACGCTCGACGCCCTGCTCGAGGCGGCGCACGTGTGCACGCTGCACGTGCCCCTCACCGACGAGACCCGCGGGATGATCGGCGCGCCCCAGCTCGCGCGGCTGCGCGACGGCGCGCTGCTCGCGAACCTCGCGCGCGGCGGCGTGGTCGACGAGGCCGCGCTGGTGGAGGCCCTCCGGTCCGGCCACCTGGGCGGCGCGGTGCTCGACGCGTACCCCAAGGAGCCGCTCACCGGCGAGCACCCGCTGCGCGGCGTGCCGCGGCTCCTCCTCACGCCGCACCTCGGCGCCTCGACCCACGAGGCGCAGCGCAACGTCGCGGTCGACGTGTGCGAGGCGGTCCGCGACGCGCTGCTCGAGGGGGAGCTCTCGCGCTCGATCAACGTGGGCGGCGGCCCCGACGACTGGCGCGCCATCCAGCCCGCGCTCCTCGTCGCGCGGCGGATCGCCGCCGTGGGACGCGCCCGGCTCTTCGACCGGGGGAGCCGCGCCATCGACGCGATCACCATCAAGGTGGGACCCGAGTTCGCCTCGGCGCGGCGCGTGCTGCTCTCCGCCGCCGCGGCCGGCGCCCTCGAGGGGGCGGTGGAGCACGACCGGCTCAACCTCATCAATGCGCGCGCGGTGGCGGGCGCGCGCGGGATCGAGCTCGCGGTGTCGGAAGGGGGCGAGCCGCCGCATCCGCGCGCGGTGGAGGTGCGCCTCCGCGCCGGCGGCGACGAACTGCGCGTGGGCGGCGTCGCCGCGCTCGACGCGCCCCCGCGCCTCACGCGCCTCGGCCGCTTCCACGTCGATGTCGCGCTGCGTTCCCCGATCATCGTGCTCACCAACCACGACGTCCCTGGCGTGATCGGCCGCGTCGGCACCGCGCTCGGCAACGCACGCGTGAACATCGCCGAGTACCACCAGGCGCGGCTCGACCAGGGAGGTGAGGCGCTCGCGGTGATCGCGGTCGACGGCCCCGTCGGCGCCGAGGTCCGCGAGCTGCTGCTCGCGCTCCCCGACGTGACCTCGGCGAGCGTGATCCAGTTCGGCGAGGGGTGACCGTGCGGCGCCCGGAGCCCGCATGACCACCGCGGTGGTGCGCGACGCCGCCGTGCTGGAAGGGTACGCCCGCGACGCGTCCGGCCTGCGCTTCGTGCCCGAGGGTCTCGCCCGCCCCGAGTCGACGGCGGAGGTCGTCGCGCTGCTGCGCGAGGCCGCGGCCACCGGCACCGCGGTCACGCCGGCCGGCGCGCAGACCAGCACCACCGGGGCCTCGCTCGCGGCGCGGGGACTGCTCCTCTCGCTGCGGGCCATGGACCGCGTGCTCGACGTCGACGCGGCGCGCGGCGTGGCACGCGTGCAGCCGGGCCTCCTGCTCGGGGCGCTCAACCACGCGCTCGCCGGCGAGGGGCGCTTCTTCGCGCCCGACCCGACGAGCGACGAGACGAGCACGGTGGGCGGCGCGATCGCGTGCAACGCGTCGGGGCCGCGCACGCTGCGCTACGGCGCCACGCGCGCGCACGTGCGCGGCCTCACCGTGGTGCTCGCCGACGGCAGCGAGCGCGAGTTCACGCGGCCGCGGATCGAGAAGAACACGGTGGGCTACGCCCCCACGCACGACCTCGTCGACTGGTTCGTGGGGAGCGAGGGGACGCTCGGCGTGGTGGTCGCCGCCGAGCTCGCGCTCCTCCCGCGGCCGGCGCGCGAGACGGGGATCGGGATCCCCTTCCCCACGCTCGCCGAGGCGGCGGCGTTCATCCGCGCGGCGCGCGCCTCGCGCGCGGTGTCGCCGCGCTGCCTGGAGTACTTCGACGCCGAGGCGTTCCGGCTGGCGCGGGCCGCCGACCCCGACGCCGCGCACTGGGGCCTCGACGGGCACGTGATGGTCTACACGGAGGACGCGGGCGACGGGGAACTCGCGATCGATGCCTGGCTCGCGCTCGCGGAGCGGCACGGCGGGGACGAGGCGGACATCCGCGTGTTCGACGGTGACGCGGCGATCCGCGCCGCGCGCCGGCTGCGGCACGCGGTCCCCGCGGGGATGCACGAACGCACCGCGCCCTTCCTCGCCGCTGGAGGCCGCCGCATCTCCACGGACTGGGCGGTGCCGCTCGACCGGGTGGAGGAGGCGATCCTGCTCGCCAACGGCTTCGCGCTCGAGGCCGGCTTCGCGCCGCCCGTGACGTACGGCCACCTCGGCAACGGGCACCCGCACCAGAACTGGGTGGCGCGCGACCCCGACGAGGTCCGGGCGCTCGAGGCGGTGGTGGAACGCACGCTCAAGGCGGTGATCGCGATGGGCGGCACCGTCGCGGCCGAGCATGGGATCGGCAAGCTCAAGGCGCGGTGGCTCGGGCTGCAGGCGAGCCCGCTGCAGGTGGGGCTCATGCGCGCGGCCAAGCGGGAGTTCGACCCGGACGGGCGGATGGCGCCGGGGAACATCCTTGGCTGAGCGCGCGGATCGCGGCGAGTCCGCGGCGCGGGTGGCGGGCGCGTCGACTAGCGCGTCGACCAGCGCGTCGACCAGCGCGTCGACCAACGCGTCGAGCGACGCGTCGACCAGCGCGACCGTCACGCGCTCCGTCGTCTTCGACGCCGACTCCACCCTCTCGAGCCTCGAGGGGATCGACTGGCTCGCCGAGCGCCGTCCTCCCGAGGTGGCCACGCGCATCGCACGGCTCACCGCCGAGGCCATGGAAGGACGGCTCGCGCTGGAGGCGGTGTATGGCGCGCGGCTCGCCGCCGTCGCACCCACGCGCGCCGAGATCGAGGCCCTGGGTGCCGCGTATGTCGGGACCGTGGCGCCCGGTGCGCAGCGGGTGGTGAAGGCCCTGCAGGGCGCCGGGGTGCGGTGCCTGATCGTGAGCGGTGGGCTGCGGGCCGCGCTGCTCCCGCTCGCGGCCCAGCTTGGCATCCCCGCCGGGATGGTGTACGGTGTGGAGGTGCGGTTCGATGCCGGCGACGCCTACGCCGGCTTCGACGAGGCGAGCCCGCTCGCGCGCCAGGACGGGAAGGCCGCGCTGGTGCGGTCGCTCGCGCTCCCGCGCCCGACGGTCGCGGTGGGGGACGGCAGCACCGACCTCGCGATCCGCACCGCCGGTGCCGCCGACCGGTTCGTCGCCTTCACGCAGTTCGCGCGCCGCGAGGCGGTGGTGCGCGGCGCCGACCACGAATGCGCGTCGTTCGACGCGCTGCTCGCCCTCCTGCTCCCGCGCCCATGACGATGCCCGCCGAGTTCGGCACCTTCTTCCTCCCGGGGCCCACCGAGGTCCGTGCGGAGGTGCTCGAGGCGATGCTGCTCCCGATGATCCCGCATCGCGGCAAGGGATACGAGGCGCTCCACGCGGAGATCGTGCAGGGGCTCCAGTCGGTCTTCCGTACCCAGCGCCCGGTCTACCTCATCTCCGCCTCGGCGACCGGGGCCATGGAGATGGCGGTGCGCGGTGCGCCCGAGGGCCCGATCCTCTCGCTCGTGAACGGCGCCTTCTCGGAGCGCTTCGCGCGCATCGCGCAGGCCTGCGACCGCGCGACGCGCGTGCTGTCGGTGCCGCTGGGCGACACGCCGCACCTCGAGCAGGTGGAGGAGGCGCTCGTGCAGGGGGGCGCGGGGGGCGAGGCCTTCGCCGCCGTGACCGTGGTGCACTCGGAGACGAGCACGGGCGCCCTCACGGACATCCGCTCGCTCACCGAGCTCGCGCACCGCCACGGCGCGATGTGCCTGGTCGACAGCGTCACCGGCGTGGCGGGCACGCCGGTCGAGACCGACGCGTGGGGGCTCGACTTCGTCCTCACCGGGTCGCAGAAGGCGCTCGCGCTCCCGCCGGGACTGGCGTTCGCCGTGGCGAGCGAGGCCTACGTGCTGCAGGCGGGCGTGGTGCCCGCGCGCGGCCGCTATCTCGACGTGGTGGAGTACGAGGAGTTCTCGCGGCGGAACCAGACGCCCAACACGCCGGCCCTCTCGCTCCTCTACGCCACCGCGGCCCAGCTCAAGGCGATCCGCCGGCTCGGGATCGAGCACCGCTGGGCGCGCCACGCCGAGATGCTCGAGCTGACCGAGCAGTGGGTGGAGCGGCTCCGCGGCCGCGGGATCGGCATCGCGTACCTCTGCCGCGCCGGCGAGCGCGCGACCACGGTGAGCACGCTCACGCTGCCGGAGGGCACGACGGCCCGGCAGGTGGTGCACCGGGTCGCGGAGCTCGGCTACGTGATCGGGATGGGATACGGTGCGCTCAAGGACAGCACCATCCGCATCGGGCACATGGGGGACCACACGGTGGAGACGCTGGAGCCCTGCCTCGCGGCGGTCGAGGCGGCACTCTGCGGACGATGAGCGCGCACGGATGAGCGACCTGCTCGACGCGATCGGCGGCACGTCGATGGTCCGGCTCCGCCGCGTCGTCCCCGACGGCTGCGCGGCGATCCACGTGAAGCTCGAGTGGGAGAACCCCACCGGCAGCATGAAGGACCGGATGGCGCTCGCGGTCATCGCCGCCGCGGAGCGCGACGGCCGCCTCGCGCCCGGCGGCACGGTGGTGGAGTACACCGGCGGCAGCACCGGCACCTCGCTCGCGATGGTCTGCGCCGCGCGCGGCCATCGCATCCGGATCGTGACGTCCGATGCGTTCAGCGCGGACAAGCGCGCCCACATGCGGGCCCTGGGGGCAGAGCTCATCCTCGTGCCCAGCGAGGGTGGCCGCACCACGCGACAGCTGATCGTCGACATGATCGAGCGCGCGCGGGGCCTCAGCGAGGAGCCGGACACGTACTGGACCGACCAGCTGCGCAACCTCGACAGCGTGGCCGGCTACCATCCGCTGGGCGAGGAGATCCTCGCACAGGCCGGCGGGCGTCTCGACGCGTTCGTCCACTCGGTGGGGACCGCCGCCTCGCTCCGCGGCGTGGCGGCGACGCTGCGACCGCGCGTCCCCGGCGTCCGGATCGTGGCCGTGGAGCCGGCGGAGTCGGCGGTCCTCTCGGGCGGCGCACCCGGACCGCACAAGATCGAGGGCGTCGGCATCGGTGCCATCCCGCCCCTCTGGCAGGCGGGGCTCGCCGACCAGGTCGTCCCCGTCCGCACCGACGACGCGAAGGCGATGGCGCGCCGCCTCGCCCGCGAGGAAGGCCTCTTCGCCGGCACCTCCGCGGGGGCGAACGTCCTCGCCGCCATCGAGATCGGGCGGACCCTCGGCCCGGGTGCCACGGTCGTCACGCTGCTCTGCGACTCGGGCCTCAAGTACCTCAGCACCGACGTCTTCCCGCCGGCCTGATCCGAGGGCGCGGCGCCCGACGCCCGGCCGTGAGCGGCGGGTTGAAGGCGCGGGGCGCGGAGGCGCGGGGCGCGGAGGCGCAGCGCGCAGGCCGGGGCACGGGGCCATATTTCGGGTGTCCGACGCCCGGTTCCTCCAACACCCCGTGATGCAGCCCAGTCCGACCGTGGTCCCCTCCCCCGCCCCCGCCGGGGACGATGCCGTCGCCGCCTTCCGTGCGACCGTCGTGCACAAGCTCATCTATCACGTCGGCAAGGACATCGCGCACGCGCGCGAGCGCGACTGGTACGTCGCCACCGCGCTCGCCGCGCGCGACCAGGTCACCGGGCGCTGGATGGACGCGACGCGCCGGACCTACCGCGAGGGGCGCAAGCGCGTCTACTACTTCTCGCTCGAGTTCCTCATCGGGCGGCAGCTCATGGACGCGCTCGGCAACCTCGGGCTCACCGAGGTCGCCCGGCAGGCGCTCGCACAGCTCGGCATCGACCTCGACCGCGTGCGCGCGCTGGAGCCGGACCCGGGCCTCGGCAACGGCGGGCTGGGGCGGCTCGCGGCCTGCTTCATGGAGTCGATGGCGACGCTGCAGGTGCCCGCCTACGGCTACGGCATCCGCTACGACCACGGGATCTTCCGCCAGGTCCTCAAGGACGGTTGGCAGCTCGAGCTCCCGGAGGAATGGCTGAGCGCGGGCTTCCCGTGGGAGTTCGAGCGGCCCGAGGTCGCGTACCGCATCGGGTTCGGCGGCCACGTGGACCAGGCGGATCTCCCCGACGGCACACGCCGGGCGACCTGGCATCCCGCCGAGTTCGTGAAGGCCGTGGCGTACGACACGCCGATCACGGGATGGCGCGGCGCGCACGTGAACACGCTGCGGCTCTGGTCGGCGCGCGCGACCGACCCCATCTCGCTCGGCGACTTCAACCGCGGCGACCACGTGGGGGCGCTCGCCGACCGCGTGCGCCTCGAGGCGATCTCGCGCGTGCTCTACCCGAGCGACGACACGCCGGCCGGCCACGAGCTCCGGCTGCGGCAGGAGGTGTTCTTCGCGTCGGCGTCGCTGCAGGACATCCTCCGGCGCCACCTCCGGCAGTACGGCGAGCTCGACTCGCTGCCGCAGCACGCGGCGATCCAGCTCAACGACACGCACCCGGTGATCGGGATCCCCGAGCTCATGCGGCTGCTGGTGGACGAGCACGGGATGCCGTGGGCGCAGGCGTGGACGATCACGCGGGCGGTGTTCAACTACACCAACCACACGCTCCTGCCCGAGGCGCTCGAGAAGTGGCCGGTGGCGCTGCTCGAGGGGCTGCTCCCGCGCCACATGCAGATCATCTACCTGCTCAACGCGGAGCACCTCGACGCGCTGCGGGCCCGCGGCGTGAGCGACGGGCGGCTCCTCGCCTCGGTCTCGCTCATCGAGGAGAACGGCGGCCGCGCGGTCCGCATGGGGAACCTCGCCTTCCTCGCCGCGCGGCGCGTGAACGGCGTGTCGGCGCTGCACACCGACCTCATGCGCCGCACCGTGTTCCGCGACTTCCACGGGCTCCATCCCGAGCGGATCGTCAACCGGACCAACGGCATCACCTTCCGCCGCTGGCTGTTCGAGGCGAACCCGGGGCTCACCGCGCTCATCACCGACGCGATCGGCGACGGCTTCCGCGACGACCTCGACCGCCTGCGCGACCTCGAGCGCTTCGCCGGCGACGCGGCCTTCCGTGACCGCTTCGCCGCGGTGCGGCGCGCCAACAAGGCCGCGCTCGCCCGCCTCGTCGCCGACCAGCTCGGGGTGCGCGTGCACCCCGACGCGCTATTCGACGTGCAGAACAAGGGTAACCACGTGTAAAAGCGCCAGCTGCAAAACATCCTCGAGACCATCGCGCTCTACAACGCGATGCGGGCGCGCCCGCACGACGACTGGGCGCCGCGCGTGCGCATCCTCGCGGGGAAGGCGGCCGCGGGCTACCACACGGCCAAGCTCATCATCAAGCTCGCCAACGACGTCGCCAAGGTGGTCAACCGCGACCCGGTGATCCGCGACCGGCTCAAGGTGGTGTTCCTCCCCAACTACAACGTGAGCCTCGCCGAGGCGATCATCCCGGCGGCGGACCTCTCGGAGCAGATCTCCACCGCCGGCAAGGAGGCCTCGGGCACGGGGAACATGAAGCTCGCGCTCAACGGGGCGCTCACCATCGGGACGCTCGACGGCGCGAACATCGAGATCAGCGAGCAGGTGGGCCGCGAGAACCTGTTCATCTTCGGGCTGCTGGCGGACGAGGTGGCGGAGCGGCGGCACGCGGGCCTCGACGCCTCGGCGACGATCGCCGGCTCGCGCGCGCTCGCGCAGGTGCTCGACGAGGTCGCACAGGGCGTCTTCTCCCCGGACGACCGCGGCCGCTACGCCGGGCTGGTGCACGGCCTGCGGCACCACGACCACTTCCTCGTCTGCGCGGACTTCGACAGCTACCACGGCACGCAGTACGAGGTCGCGCGCCTCTGGCGCAGCCCCGACGAGTGGTGGCGCCGCGCGGTGCTCAACACGGCGCGCATGAGCTGGTTCTCGTCCGACCGCGCGATCCGCGAGTACGCCACCGGGATCTGGGATGCCCTCCCCTAGGCGGCCG
>CAZPJF010000098.1:0-10465 GCA_964586095.1 uncultured Gemmatimonas sp.
CTCGAACGCGAGCGGCTCCTTGTTCAGGATCGGGGCCTTCCCCTCCCCCGCGTACTCCCAGGCCGCCACGTACGCGAACTGCTCGTCGTTGCGCTTCGCCTCGCCGTCCTCGGTCTGGTGCTCCGTGCGGAAGTGCCCGCCGCAGCTCTCCTCGCGGTGCAGCGCGTCCAGGCACATGAGCTCGCCGAACTCCAGGAAGTCGGCCACGCGCCCCGCCTTCTCGAGGCTCTGGTTGAGCCCCTCGGCCGTGCCGAGCACCTTCACGTCACGCCAGAACTCCTCACGCAGCTTCGGGATCTCCTCGAGCGCCTGCCGGAGCCCCGCCGCGTCGCGCGCCATGCCGCACTTGTCCCACATGATCCTCCCGAGCTCGCGGTGGAACGAGTCCACCGTGCGCGTGCCGTTGATCGAGAGGAACCGCCTGGTCCGCGCCTCCACCGCCTCCTTCGCCGCGCGGAACTCGGGATGGTCGGTCGTCACCTTCTCGAGCTTGGTGCTCGCGAGGTAGTCCCCGATCGTGTACGGGATCACGAAGTAGCCGTCGGCGAGCCCCTGCATGAGCGCGCTCGCCCCGAGCCGGTTGGCGCCGTGGTCGGAGAAGTTCGCCTCCCCGAGCACGTGGAGCCCCGGGATGGTGCTCATGAGGTTGTAGTCGACCCAGAGCCCGCCCATGGTGTAGTGCACGGCCGGATAGATGCGCATCGGCCGCTCGTACGGGTCCTCGTCGGTGATGCGCTGGTACATCTCGAACAGGTTGCCGTACCGCTCCTCGATCGCCTGCTTCCCCAGACGCTTGATGGCGTCGGCGAAGTCGAGGTACACGCCGCGGCCGCCGGGCCCCACGCCGCGCCCGTCGTCGCAGGCCTCCTTGGCGGCGCGCGACGCGATGTCGCGCGGGCTCAGGTTGCCGAAGCTCGGGTACTTCCGCTCGAGGTAGTAGTCGCGGTCCTCCTCGGCGATCTGCGACGGCTCCTTCTGGCAGTCCTCGCGCCGCTTGGGCACCCACACGCGGCCGTCGTTGCGCAGCGACTCCGACATGAGCGTGAGCTTGGACTGATGGTCCCCCGCGACCGGGATGCAGGTCGGGTGGATCTGCGTGAAGCAGGGATTCCCGAACGCGGCGCCCTTCTTGTAGGCGCGGTACGTCGCGGTGACGTTGCACCCCTTGGCGTTGGTCGACAGGTAGAAGACGTTCCCGTACCCGCCGGTCGCCAGGATCACCGCGTCGGCCGCGTGCGACTCGATCTCGCCGCTCACCAGGTCGCGCACGATGATCCCGCGCGCCTTGCCGTCGACGAGCACCAGCTCGAGCATCTCGTGGCGCTCGTACATCCGCACGCCGCCCCGCGCGATCTCCTTCTCGAGCGCCTGGTACGCGCCGAGCAGCAGCTGCTGCCCCGTCTGCCCGCGCGCGTAGAAGGTGCGCGAGACCTGGGCCCCGCCGAACGAGCGGTTGGCGAGCATCCCGCCGTACTCGCGCGCGAACGGCACGCCCTGCGCCACGCACTGGTCGATGATGTCCACCGACACCTGCGCGAGCCGGTACACGTTCGCCTCGCGGGCCCGGAAGTCGCCGCCCTTGATCGTGTCGTAGAACAGGCGGTGCACCGAGTCGCCGTCGTTCCGGTAGTTCTTGGCGGCGTTGATCCCGCCCTGCGCCGCGATCGAGTGCGCGCGCCGCGGCGAGTCCTGGAAGCAGAAGCAGCTCACGTTGTAGCCGAGCTCGCTCAGCGTCGCGGCCGCCGAGGCGCCCGCGAGCCCCGAGCCCACCACGATGATCGAGAACTTCCGCTTGTTCGCCGGGTTCACCAGCTTCATCTCGAAGCGGTGCTTGTCCCACTTCTCGGCCAGCGGGCCGGACGGGATCTTGGCGTCGAGCCTGAGTGCCATGGTCGTTGGTCCCGTCAGTTGAGGATCCCCAGCCAGACCGCGACCGGGATCGTGGTGAAGCCCGCCCAGACGAGCACGGCGAACCAGAGGGCGACCTGCCGCGCGAGCGGGTCCGCGCTGCGCTTCTTGAGGCCGAGCGTCCGCCACCCCGCCCATGCGCCGTGGTACAGGTGCAGGCCGAGGAACACCATCGCGACCACGTAGAAGAGCACCACCCACGGCGACCGGAAGCCGAGGATCACGTTGCCGTAGGGCTGCAGGTGCACCAGCGCCGGGTGGAACCACCCGGTGGTGAAGTGCCCGATGTGGTAGACGATGAACACGAGCAGCAGGATCCCGCCCACGCGCATCGTGCGCGAGGCGAGGGTGCTCACCTGCGGCTCCTTCTTCGCGTAGCCCACCGGGCGCGCCGCGGCGTTGATCCGCGTGAGCTGCAGGGCGGCGATCACGTGCAGGATCGCCATGCCGAGGAGGCCGAGCCGCGCCACCCAGAGCAGTTCCTCGCTCGTGCGCAGCAGCTCGGCGTACCGCCGCATCACGTCGGCGCCGGCGAACATCTGCAGGTTGCCTGCCATGTGCAGGAAGACGAAGGCCATGAGGCCCACGCCCGTGACGCCCATGACGACCTTCTTGCCGACGGTCGAGCGCCAGAACTTCAGCAGCCAGCTCATGCCATCCTCTGCGGGGGGAGACGAACGCGGCGCCCGGGGCATCCCGGGCGCCGCACGAGGGGCACCGCCTACAGCTTCACCACCGACATCGGTTCCCGCACCGCCTGCGCGCTCTTGTCCAGCGCCGCACGCTCGTCCGCGGTGAGCGTCACCTCGAGGACCTTCTCGATCCCGTTCCGGCCGAGCTTCACCGGCACGCCGAGGAAGAGGCCCTTCATGCCGTACTCGCCCTCGAGCCAGGCCGAGCAGGGGAGGATGCGCTTCTGGTCGTTCACGATCGCCTCGACCATCTGCACCGCACCCGACGACGGCGCATAGTACGCCGACCCGGTCTTGAGGTGCTTGACGATCTCGGCGCCGCCGTTGCGCGTGCGGTCGACGATCGCGTCGAGCGTCGCCTGGTCCATGAGCTGCGTGATCGGGATGCCCGACACCGTGGTGTAGCTGATGAGCGGGACCATGGTGTCGCCGTGGCCGCCGAGCACCATCGCCTGGATGTCGCGCACGCTCACGTCGAGCGCCGTCGCGAGGAAGGCGCGGTAGCGCGCCGTGTCGAGCACGCCGGCCATGCCGATCACGCGGTGCTTCGGGAACCCGGTCACTTCCTTGGCCACCCACGCCATCACGTCGAGCGGGTTCGACACCACGATCACGATCGCGTCGGGCGAGCTCTTCCGGATCTGCTCGCTCACCGACTTCACGATGCCGGCGTTCGTGTTGAGCAGGTCGTCGCGGCTCATCCCCGGCTTGCGGGCGATGCCGGCCGTGATCACCACCACGTCCGAGCCCTCGGTCTCGTCGTAGCCGTTGGTGCCGATCACGCGCGAATCGAAGCCCTCGATCGGCGCCGACTGCCACTGGTCGAGCCCCTTCCCCTGCGGGATGCCCTCGGCCACGTCCACCATGACCACGGTGCGGGCGAGTTCCTTCTCGGCGATGCGCTGGGCCGCCGTCGCGCCGACATTGCCGGCGCCGACGACCGTGATCTTGTTCACCATATGCGTAGGGGAGTGCGTTCGGTGGGAGGATGCCGCTGGTCCTCGCAAAATAGCGGGCCGCTCCATGTGGGTAAACTGCTTCGGCCCCGCTGGCACGCGGCCCAAGACGGACGCGGCACCCGAACGCCCCGAGCGGCCGCGGGGCCCGTCAGCCCCCGACCTGGGAGAGCGCCTTCAACCCCCCCACCTTGAGCTGCAGCAGGTCGTGCGCCTCGGGCTTCTCCGCCAGCGCCTGCCGGAACAGCGGCTCCAGCGGCTCCCCGCGCCGCAGCGGGTCGCGCAGGTTCACCTCGTGGTCGCCGTACAGGCAGGTCCGGAGCCGCCCGTCCGCGGTGAGCCGCACGCGGTTGCAGTCCCCGCAGTAGGTGTGCGTCATGGGGGTGATCACCCCCACCGTCCCCGCCGCACCGGCGATCCGGTGGTACTTGGCCGGCCCGTTGCCGCGCGCCGGCCCCGCCACCGGCGCCAGCGCCCCCAGCGTCGCCACGCGCGCGAGCACCTCGCCGCTCGGCACGATGTGCGCGTCGGTGAGGTGCGCCATCTCCCCCACCGGCATCAGCTCGATGAACCGCACATGGACCGGCAGCGTGAGGGTGAGGCGCGCGAAGTCCACCACCTCGTCGTCGTTCACGCCGCGCATCACCACCATGTTGAGCTTCACGGGGTCGAGCCCGGCGTCGAGCGCGGCGCGCGCGGCCATCTCCGGCGCGAACCCGAGGTCCCGCCGCGCGATCGCCGCGATGCGCTCCGGCCGCAGCGAGTCCGCCGAGAGGTTCACGCGGTCGAGCCCCGCCGCGCGCAGCGCGCGCGCCATCGCCGGCAGCTTCACGCCGTTGGTCGAGAGAGCGATGTCCGCGATCCCGTCCACCCCCCTGAGCTGCGCGACGAGCGTCGCGAGGTCGGGCCGGATCGTGGGCTCGCCGCCCGTGATCCGCAGGCGACGGAGCCCCAGCGGCGCGAGCTGCCGCACCACGGCCACGATCTCCTCGTAGCTCAGGATCTCCTGCTTGGGGAGCCAGTCGAGCCCGCGCTCCGGCATGCAGTACACGCAGCGGAAGTTGCAGCGGTCGGTCACCGAGATCCGGAGATACTCGATCGACCGGCCGAAGCGGTCGCGGAGCGCGGGCACGCGCACCTCGCTCACGGTGCCCCCGCCGGCGCCCGCGCCGCGGTCGGGTCCACCCACTCGCGCGTCCCGTCCGCGTAGTGCTCGCGCTTCCACACCGGCACGCGCTTCTTGATCTCCTCGATCAGGTACCGCTGCGCGTCCATCGCCGCCGCGCGCCGCGCATGCGACACCGCGATGACGATGCTCGCCTCGCCGAGCGTGAGCGTGCCGACGCGATGCTCGACGACGATCCGCTCGGTCCCGAACCGTGCCGCCGCCTCGCCGGCGATCGCCGCCATCTCGCGCTCGGCCATCGCGCCGTACGCCGTGTAGTCGATCCCGGTCACGTCGCGTCCATCGTTCACGCGGCGCACCGTGCCCACGAAGAGCGTGCTCGCGCCCGACGCCGTCGACGCCACCTCGGCGAGGAGCGCCGCGGGGTCGAGCGGATGGTCGACGATCGCGGTGCGCACCCTCAGCCCCCCGCCACCGGCGGGATGATCGCGACCTCGTCGCCCGGCCGCACGGCCGCGTCCGGGCGGGCGTAGGCCTGGTTCACCGCGACCAGGGGCTTGGGCAGCGTCAGGCCGGCCGTGCGGGCCTCCAGGGCCGCCAGCACGTCGCGCACGGTGGCCGTCGCCGGCAGCCGCACGGAGACGGTGGAGGCGCCGAGTGCGTCGGCCCAGCTCGCGAAGAGGAGGACGTTCAGCTCCATGCCCGTGAATGTAGTCAGTGGGTCTATCGTCCGTGGCGGCGCGGGGTTCCGCGGCCACCGCGCGCCGGGCGATGGCGGCGCGTCCGGCAACGACAAGGGGGCCCGAAGGCCCCCCGCTCCCGCCGATCGTCCGTCCACTGTGCTCGCCGTCGCCGACCAGGCCGCGGACACGCCGAGCCGCTCGGCCGCGCCCTGCTCAGTCGAGTTCCGCCTCGACCTCGAGGTCGGCCACGAGCGCCCGCAACTCCTTGGAAGGCTTGAAGACCGGGACCGGTCGCGCCGAGACCTCGACCGGCTCCCCCGTGCGCGGGTTGCGCGCCATGCGGGTCTTGCGATTCCGGATCTTGAACGTGCCGAACCCGCGGACCTCGATGTTCTTCTGCTCCTTGAGCGCGTCCTTGATCGCGTCCAGGAAGGCGTCCACGACACGCGCGCAGTCCTTCTTGGAGATCATGGGGCCCGCCGTCTGGGAGATGGTCTCCGTGACGCGCTCCACGAGGTCGGCCTTGGTCATGGACATACCGGGGATGGGTTGACGCGGTTCCGATGCGGTAAGTGCAACGATTCTAGGAACTTACCTCATGCGTGTCAAGCGGTTGCGCCCGCGCCCATCGCCTCCAGGAACTCGTCGAAATGCGGTACGGCGTCGTGGGGCCCGGGCGCCGCCTCCGGGTGGTACTGCACGCCGAAGATCGGCAGGTGGCGGTGCCGGAGCCCCTCCACCGTCCCGTCGTTCAGGTTCAGGTGGGTCACCTTGAGGTCCGGCGCGCCCGGGATCCCCTGCTCTCCCCCCGCGACCGCGAACCCGTGGTTCTGGCTGGTGATGAGGACATCCCCCGACTCGAGGTCCTTCACAGGGTGGTTCCCGCCGCGGTGCCCGTAGGGGAGCTTGGTGGTCCGCCCGCCGAAGGTGATCCCGAGCAGCTGGTGCCCCAGGCAGATGCCGAAGATCGGCACGCCGGCGTCGGCGATGGTCCTGATGGCCGCCGGGGCGTAGGAGACCGCCTCCGGGTCGCCGGGGCCGTTCGACAGGAACACGCCGTCGGGCTTGGCCGCGAGCACTTCGGCCGGCGGCGTCGTCGACGGGACCACCGTCACGCGGCAGCCGCGCGCCTCGAACATGCGCAGGATGTTGCGCTTGATGCCGTAGTCGTAGGCGACGATGTGCGTCTTGGCGGACGCGTCGCCCCAGACATAGCGCTCCTTGGTCGACACGCGCGACGCGAGGTCGAGCCCTGCCATCGACGGGCACGCATCCAGCTCCTGCCGGTCCTTGCTCGACGGCTCCAGCCCCGCGCCGATCAGGCCACGCATGACTCCCACCGTCCTCAGGTGCCGCGTGAGGCGGCGGGTGTCAACTTCCGACAGGACAGGGACCTTGGCTGCGGCGAGCCAGGGGCCGAGCCCCTGTTCCGCGCGCCAGTTCGAGTACGGCTGCGAGAGCTCCCGCACCACCACGCCGGCCACCTGCGGTCGCGCCGACTCGGGGTCCTCCGAGTTCACCCCGTAGTTGCCGATCATCGGCGCGGTCATCACCACGATCTGGCCGCGGTAGGACGGGTCCGTGAAGGTCTCCTGGTAACCGCTCATCGAGGTGGTGAAGACCACCTCGGCGACGGCGGGCGACTCGAGCGGCGCGTGCAGCCGGCCGAGAAAAAGGGTTCCGTCCTCGAGGAGGAGGAACCCTGGGGTCGGAGCGGGAGCGGAGCTGCTCACGGCTGGGGTGCGGGAGTGGAGGGAGCGGGCGTCGCCGGGGCGGTCTGGAGCGGGATGGCGCTGGACGGCGACTCCTGCGAGGGCGCGGTCGACTGCGCCGGGGCCGGCGCGGCGATGTCGTCGAGGATCGACCGCGGAGCGGCCGAGCGCGTCGACATGAGCTGCAGCACGAAGGCGAGGAAGATGAAGATGCCGCCGCCCCACCAGCTGATCTTGGTCAGGAGGTCGCCCGCCTGCCGGGTGCCGATGAGCGACGTCGCCGAGGACGAGGCGCCGCCGAAGCTCGCGGCCACGCCGCCACCCTTGCCCGCCTGCATGAGCACGGCGATGGCGAGGATGATCGCGTCGAGGATGAGCAGGATGAGGAGGAACGTGTACATGGCAGGATCCGGCCGGACGTCAGGGTGGATAAGCCTCGAAGAATAGCGGAGTTACCCGGCGCCCGGCAACCCTCACCCCGCCCGGACGATGGCGAGCCACTGCTCGGCGTCGAGACTGGCCCCGCCCACCAGCACCCCGTCCACCTCCTCGGCCTGCAGGAGGGCGTCGACGTTGGCCCGGTTCACGCTCCCGCCGTAGAGGATCGGGACCGCCCCCGCGCGCTCGCCGACGAGCGCGCGGAGCTCCCCGCGGATCGCCAGATGCACCTCGCCGGCGTCGGCGGGGGTCGCGTTCTTCCCCGTCCCGATCGCCCAGACCGGCTCGTACGCGATGATCGCGGTGACGAGCTGTGCGGGCTCGACGCCCTCCAGCGCGGCGCGCAGCTGGCGCTTCACCACTGCGAGCGTCTCCCCTGCCTCGCGCTGCGCGAGCGTCTCCCCCACGCAGATGGTCGGCGTGAGCCCGGCGCGGAAGGCCGCCGCGACCTTCTTCCCCGTCTCGGCGTCGGTCTCGCCGAACACATGGCGCCGCTCGGAGTGCCCCACGAGGACGTGCCGCGCGCCGGCGGCGCGCGCGAGCGGCCCCGAGGTCTCCCCCGTGAACGCGCCCTTGTCCTCCCAGTGGATGTTCTGCACGCCGGCCTCGAGGTCCGCGCGCTCCTTCACCGCCTGCACGACGACGTGCAGCGCCACCGCCGAGGGGAAGAAGAGCACGCGGCGGTCCTGCTGCCGCGTGTACTGGTCGGTGAAGGTCCGCATGAAGGCCGCGGCGTCCGCCGGGGCCTGGTTCATCTTCCAGTTCGCCGCGAAGATCCGGAGGGCCATGGGGCGCCTAGCGCTGGTCGAGGGCGGCGACGCCGGGGAGCACCTTCCCCTCGAGGAACTCGAGCGAGGCCCCGCCGCCGGTGGAGACATGGCTCATCCGCGCCGCGAGTCCCGCCTCCTCCACCGCCGCGGCGGAATCGCCGCCGCCGATGATCGTCGTGGCGCCCTTCGCCGTGGCCTCGGCCATCGCCTTCGCGATCGCCATGGTGCCGGCGTCGAACGGCTTGGTCTCGAAGACGCCCATCGGGCCGTTCCAGATGATCGTCTTGGCGCTGGCGATGGCGCGCGCGTAGCTCGTCGCGCTCTCCGGGCCGATGTCGAGCATCGCCTCGTCGGCGGGGATCGCGTCGCGCCTGACCGCGTGCGCCTTGGCGCCCTCGGCGATCGCGGGCGCGACCGTCGCGTCGTGCGGGAGCGTGAGGCGGTAGCCCGCGCGGTCCATGAGGTCCTTCGCCATCTCGAGCCGGTCGGGCTCGACGAGCGACTTGCCGGTCTCGAAGCCCATCGCCTTGTAGAAGGTGCAGGCCATCGCGCCGCCCACGAGGATCCCGTCGACCTTGGGGAGCAGCGCCTCGATCACGTCGATCTTCCCCGAGATCTTGGAGCCGCCGAGGATGGCGATGAAGGGGCGCTTGGGCTTCTCGAGCGCGCCGCCGAGGTAGTCGAGCTCCTTCTCCATGAGGAGGCCGGCCACCGCGGGGCGGAGGTGCTTCGCGACCCCTTCGGTGGAAGCGTGCGCGCGGTGCGCGGCGCCGAACGCGTCGTTCACGTAGCAGTCGCCGAGCCGGGCGAACGCCGCGCTCAGCGCGGCGTCGTTCTTCTCCTCGCCGGCCTCGAAGCGCGTGTTCTCCAGGAGGCAGACCTCGCCGTCCTTGAGCGCCTTGGTGGCCGCCTCGGCCTCCGCACCCACCACGTGCGGCACGAAGGTCACCGCGGCACCGAGGAGCGCCGCCAGGGCGGGCGCGACGGGGGCGAGGGTGTACTTGGGGTCGGGCTTCCCCTTGGGGCGCCCGAGGTGCGAGCAGAGCACCACGCGCCCGCCGGCCTTCCGCAGCGCCTGGATCGTCGGCACCGCCGCACGGATGCGGGTGTCGTCGGTGATGGCGCCGGCGTCGTCGAGCGGGACGTTGAAGTCGACGCGCACGAGCACGCGCCGGCCCTTCACCTCCGCCGGCGCGAGGTCCTTGATGGTCCGGGTGTTCATGGGTGGCCCGGGCTCAGAGGCCCTTGCCGATCTTCTCGATCAGGTCGACGCAGCGCGACGAGTAGCCCCACTCGTTGTCGTACCATCCCGAGACCTTCACGAGCGTGCCGTCGATCACGTTGGTGCTCTTGGCGTCGAGCACCACCGAGTGCGGGTTGCCGATGTAGTCGACGCTCACCAGCTCCTCCTCGGAGTACCCGACGATCCCCTTGAGCGCACCCTCGGCGACCGCCTTGAAGGCCGCGTTCACCTCGGCGATGGTCGTCGCCTTCTCGACCTCCACGGTCAGCTCGGTGATCGAGACGTCGGGCGTCGGGACACGGATGGACGTGCCGTCGATCTTCCCCTTCACCTCGGGGATCACGAGCGAGGTCGCCTTGGCGGCGCCGGTCGACGTGGGGATCATCGAGACCGCGGCCGCGCGGGCGCGACGCAGGTCCTTGTGCGGCAGGTCGAGGATGTTCTGGTCGTTGGTGTAGCTGTGGATCGTCACCATGGCGCCGTGCCGGAAGCCGAACGCGTCGCGGATGACCTTCACCATGGGCGCGACGCAGTTGGTCGTGCAGCTCGCGTTGGAGATGATGGTGTGGCGGGCGGCGTCGTACTTGTCGCCGTTCACGCCGAGCACCACCGTGATGTCCTCGCCGGTGGCCGGCGCCGAGATGATCACCTTCCTGGCGCCCGCGGCGAGGTGCTTCTTCGCATCCTCGGCCTTGGTGAAGCGCCCGGTCGACTCGAGCACGAGGTCCACGCCGAGGTCCTTCCACGGCAGGAGCGCGGGATCCTTCTCCTTCAGGACCTTGATCCGGTCGCCGTTGAGGGTGATCGAGTCCTCGTCGTGGCTCACCGTGCCTTCGAACCGCCCGTGCACCGAGTCGTACTTGAAGAGGTGCGCGAGGGTCTTGGTGTCGGTGAGGTCGTTGACCGCGATGAAGTTGATGTCCGCGTTCCGCTCCTT
>CAZPJF010000099.1:0-3693 GCA_964586095.1 uncultured Gemmatimonas sp.
CCCACCGCGCCCTCGCCCGCGTGGGCCTGGAGGGGCGCACCCACCACCGCCCCGAGACGCCGATGCCCTTCCGCACGCCCGCCCGCGCGACGCTCACCGCGCTCCTGCTCTCCCTCGCCGCGCCGGTCCTCTCGGCCCAGTCGGGCGCGCCGATCGCGCGGCTGCGCGTCGCGCCCGCCGTGCGTACGGTCGCCGCGGGCGACTCGCTGCAGCTGGCGACGGAAGCGTTGGACGCGCAGGGGAACGCGGTCCCCGGCGTGCGCCTCGCGTACCGGGCGGAGGGCGGATGGTTCCAGGGCACGGTGAGCGAGGCCGGGCTCGTGCGCGCGGGCACGCCGGGCACGATCCCCGTCGCGGTGGTCGCGATCCCGCCGGGCGGGCGGCCGGTGACCGAACGGATCCAGGTGCGGATCGTCGCGGGCCCGGCGGTGCGCGTCGCGCTCGCCCCCGAGGCACCGCGGCTGCTCGTGGGCCAGCACCTCGCCCTCGACGCGACGGCGCTGACCGCGTCGGGCGACGCGCGCGACGACGCCGTCGCGTGGACGAGTTCCAACGCCGCCGTCGTCCGCGTGGCCGACGGGATGCTCACCGCGGTCGCGCCGGGCTCGGCGACCATCACCGCGCGTGCGGGGAGCGCCACCGGCACCGTGCGGGTGCAGGTCGCCGCGGCGACGGGCGTCACCGCGACCATCGCGCCGGAGCGCACCACCGCGCGGACCGGCGACGTCATCCGCTTCACCCTCGCCGTGCGCGACGCGCGCGGCGCCGCGCTCACGGGGCTCACGCCCACGTGGAGCCTCGCGCCCGGCAACGGGACCATCGGCGCGGACGGCGCGTTCGTCGGCGACCTCCCCGGCCGCTACGTCGTCACCGCCGACCTCGGCGCGCAGCGCGTGCAGGCCGCCGTCACGCTCACCGCGCGCGACGTGCGCCGCGCCCCCGAGGTCGTGGGGCGCCTCCCCCGCTCCGCCTTCCACACCAGCGAGGTCTGGGTGCATCCCGACGGGAAGCACGCCTACCTCGGTACCACGCTCGGCGGCGACCGCATCTACGCGATCGACATCCGCGACCCCGCGCGGCCCGTGATCACCGACTCCATCGTGGCGAACTCACGGTCGATGAACGACCTCATGACCACGGCCGACGGGAAGTGGCTGGTCTTCACGCGCGAGGGCGCGGCCGACCGGCGGAACGGCATCGTGATCGCCTCCGCCGCCGACCCCGCGCATCCGAAGCCGGTCGCCGAGTTCACCGACGGCGTGACCTCGGGCGTGCACTCGGCGTTCGTGCACACGCAGCCCAGGCACGGCACGCATGTGTACCTCACCAACAACGGCACCGGCACCTTCACGGTGGTGGACCTCAACGACCCGCTGAACCCGCGCAAGGTGGCGGAGTGGCGGCCGCGGGAGACCGCGGCGGGGCGCGCGCTGCACGACATCGACGTGCAGGACGGCATCGCGTACGTGAGCTACTGGAGCGACGGGCTCGTGATCCTCGACGTGGGGAACGGGATCAGGGGCGGCACGCCGGCGGCGCCGGTGCTCATCGCGAACTACCGGTATGCGGCGGAGCCGCTCTACCCCGGCGCCGCGGCGGAGCACGGCCCCGGCTTCATCAGCGGCACGCACACCGCGTGGCGGCACGGCAAGTACGTCTTCATCGCCGACGAGGTCTTCCCGCCCATGCCCACCGGGCCCACGTGGGACGTGGGGAACATCCGCGCCTACGGGCGGCTGCAGGTGATCGACGTGAGCGACATCGCGCGGCCGCGCTCCGTGGCGTGGTACGAACCCGACTTCGGCGGCGTGCACAACGTCTGGGCCGCCGGGGACTCGCTCTACATCGGCGCGTACAACGCGGGCTTCCACGTGCTCGACATCAGCGGCGAGCTGCGCGGCGACCTCAAGGCGCAGGGGCGGCTGATCGCCGACTTCCGCCCGTCGGACCCGGAGGGGAAGGTCGCGAACGGGACGATGACGTGGGGCGTGGTGGTGAAGGACGGACTGGCGTACGTCAACGACATGCTGAGCGGCCTCTGGATCGTGCGGCTGAAGCCGAGGCCGGTGGTGCAATAGGGAGCGGCCGCGTCGCTCAGGGGCGCGGCGCGGGCCTGACCACCGGCCGCGCCCGCAGGAACGACACGCCATCCATCGAATCGACGACCGCCGTCGGCACCGCGACCCGCAGGTGCGCGAGGATCGACGGTGCGATGTCCACCACCGCGGGCGTGCCGCGCGTGAAGCGCGCATCGAGGTCGCGGGCGTTCGTCACGATCCAGGTGGTGCGCTCCCGCGCCGACTGGCCGCCGTGCCCCTTCCCTGTGGCCGGGTCGCGGCCGTGGTCGGTGGTGACGACGATCATCCACTCCTCGCCGAGCGCCTGCCGCTGCCGCACCGCTGTCCAGATGCGCCCCACCTGCGCGTCGGCGCGGCGCACCGCCTCGTCGAACGCGGCGCCGTCGCCCTGCGCGTGCGCGACGTCGTCGGTGTGCTGCAGGTAGACCCACGAGAGGTCCGGCCCCGCCGCCGCGATGTGCGCCGCGGCCGCGGACGCGACGTGCTCGTCGATGGCGAGGATGCGCCGCCAGCCCGTATCGCGCGGGAAGGCGACGGTGTCGTGCTCGAAGCCGTCAGCCGCGTGGTCGATGCGGAAGTCGCCGGCCCCCGGCCGCCCCTCACCGACGAGCACGGTGCGGTTGTCGAGCCAGGTGGAGAAGATCGCCGTGCGCCGCGCCGGCTCCGCCGTCTCGACGATGCGGAAGAGGTTCCAGTAGGAGTAGTTCGGCGCCGAGGGACTGTTGCCCCAGACGTTGTGCCGGTAGCCCCAGGTGCCGGTGAGAAGGCTCATGTAGCCGGGGGCCGAGATCGTCGGGGTCTCGGTGCGTCCGCCGAGCTCGCCGCCGACGTAGGCGCGCGCGTAGCCGCCCTCCGCGGCGATGGCGTCGAGGGCCGGCGTTGGGACGCGCTCGATCACGTCGGCGGGGATCCCGTCGAGGATGATGAAGACCGCCCTGCGGGGCGGCTCGCGGGTGGCCGCGACCTGTGCCGACGCGGGCGGCAGGGCCAGGGGGAGCAGGAGCAGCCCGAGCGAGGCAGAACGCATGGGGTGAAGGATAGCACGGGCGACGGGCCGTGGCCCGCGCTTCACGCGCCGCTGCCCGGCGCCGCCGAACGCTCCACCAGCGCGCGGAAGCGCTGCATGTCCTCACGTGTCTTGCGGATGATCAGCCGCCGCCCGAGCATGCCGAACAGTCTCCAGGCGCCGCGAAAGCCGATGTCGCACTCCAGCATCCAGCTCGTCACGCCCGCACGCGGGCTCGTGAAGCGATTGTGCATGTTGCTGGTCATCATGGGCGCCTCGAGGCGTTGGGCGAGCAGGACGCCGTCCTCGCGCTCGGTGATCGTCTCGATCATCTCGATGTCGCGGCCGCCCTCCCGATACACCGCGCGCGTGACGGAGCCGACCGCGCCCGGTCGACCCGTCACGGGTTCGGTCGACTTGAGCGTGGCCTGCCACTCGCGCAGGCGCGTGGGGTCGGTGAACGCGGCCCAGACCTGTTCGGGCGGCCGAGCGATCTCGAGGTCGATCCGGAAGTGCATCGCCTGAAGCTCGGCGCTGGCGGCGCTCGCGCAACCGCGGCGGCGGGATCCTGACGATCCGCTGACCGGTCGCGGCGGTCGACTGGCCGCA
>CAZPJF010000099.1:3793-10426 GCA_964586095.1 uncultured Gemmatimonas sp.
GCGGCGGCGGGATCCTGACGATCCGCTGACCGGTCGCGGCGGTCGACTGGCCGCAACCATCGGCGGGAGTGTGCCCATCGTGCGCGCCCGTCGCGATGCGCGCCGCGGCGCTCGCCGAGCTCGCCGACCCTGCCATGCGCTCCCTCGTCGCGTGACATGACGGCGCCGTCGTCGCCTTCGCGCAACTGCGATCAGGCCACACCCCGACCTGCGTCGCCGGGCCGTCACCATCTGGCTGAAGGCGGGGAGCGGAGTCCGCACGCCATCGCCTTCGATAGAGGGGCCGGTCATGAGGATGTCGCGACTCACACGTTCGTCGTGGGCACCGACCCGCAGACCGACCGCATCCTCACCCGGTCGGTGATCGACGCGGCGGACTGAGGGATCGTGCGGGCCAGCGCACGTTCGGTCGGGACCGACCATCGATCCCGCGCCGCCAGTCCAGAGCGCTCCGCTCGCCGTGGGCGTTCCGCACCGCCCGGTGGCGCTCTGTCACCCGCCGGTGGCGCTCTGTCACCGGCAGCCGGTGCTCGCGGTCCGATCGCGAGTCGGTCGGGGCAGTCCCGGTGGCGCTCGGTGGTGGAGCGGGATCGCGCGGCCGCCGACCGAGAGCACTCAGCACGGGAACGCGAGCACGTGGGCCTGGACTGCCAGCAGTCGCGCCTGGGCCGCCAGCAGTCGCGCCTCGACCGCGAGCAGTCGCGCCTCGACCGCGCGCTCCGCATCGCGTTCCCAAGGCTGTGCTCAGCATACGCGGGTCCGCACAGTCGGTGCACGGCTCTGCGCGAACGGCCCGCGAGTCCGCACGACTGGCCCGCGCACCTCGCGTCGCGTCACTGAGAATGCAATCATCTCGCGTCGGTCCCCACGACTGGCCCGCAGGTCCGCACGACTGGACCGCAGGTCCGCACGAGCGGACGGCAGGTCCGCGGGAGCGGACCGCGTGCTCCGCGACGCGACCCGCGTGTCCGCGCGGCCGCCTGCCGGATGTGAACGTTGGGGCGACGATCGCTCGTGGCAGACCGGCGATCGGAACACCTTGGGACGCGCATCCGCGCCTGGTTCTCCGCGTAGGGGTGACGGAGCGAAGTGCTCACCACTCTGGTGCTCGCGGAACGGGAACACCAAGGATAGGGGGACGGACTATGCCGGTCGGCCCAATTCGGAGCGGAGTGCGCAAGCGGTGCGGTGGCAGTGGGTTGCGGGCTTGCGGTCCGGATCCAAGATTGGCTCGCACCGAGGTCCGCAGACCGGCCTAGTTCGGGGTGGGAGTGTTCAGGTCGGTCGAGCTAGTCCACGTTATGCCGAGTCCGACAGTGACGACGTGCGGATAGTTCATGGTTCGTTTCCGAATGACGCCAGAGCTCGCGCAGCTGGTGCAGGCGCGACTTCGGAGGAGCCGACTCATCCAGATCGTCATCACGGCGATCGTGGGTGCAGGCGTCTTGATCGCGCTCTGGGTTGCGCGCTCCGACCGGATCACGGCCCAGGTGTGCGTCGAGCGCTATGCCGCCGCTGAGACTGCCGCGGACACGGCGAGCATAGATTCGTTGTTCGTGGACCTCGGGGTCGAGCGCGGTCCGGAGCGCGGCGGCCGTGAGCCTGTGAGCTGTCGTGCGCTCCGGACGCCGTGACCGACCGGCATTGCGGCGGTTGGTGTAGATGGCCGCGCTGGGGTGGCGGGTTGGCGGCCGCGCCATATCGTACCTGGAGGCACGGCGCGGCCGCCAACCCGCGTCCCACGCGAGCGGCCACCTCACAACCGAACGCTATACCGGCAAGTCGGCGCCGCCGCACCCGGAAGCACCGATTCCCGCCTCGAAGGCCTCCTTGATGTCTCCCGATTCTGGGTCGTCGTTCACTGTCGTGCTATTTGGCGCGACCGGCACCGCTGGACACGGCGCACTTCAAGCTTGCATCGCCGATCCGCGCGTGACTGAGATTCGCGCCGTCACGCGACGCCCGCTTCCCGTGGCACACTCGAAGGTGCGAGAAGTCCGATGCACCGACTTCGCCGACCTCGCACCCCTTGCCGAGAGCCTTCGCGGCGTCGACGCGTGCCTGTTCTGCCTTGGCACCTCAGCGCGCAACGTCGCGGGGGAGGCGGAGTATCGCACCATCCACGTGGAGTATCCCTTGGTCGCGGCCCGCGCACTCCTCGCACAGAGTCCGCGCGCGGCGTTCTTGTACCTGTCCGGCGGCGGCACCGCTCGGAACTCGCGCATGATGTGGGCGCGCACGAAGGCGGCTGCGGAAGACCAGCTGGCGACCTTGCCACTGGCGCGCCTCGTGTGCGCGCGGCCCGGCGCCATCGTTCCCTCACAGCCGTCGGGCGCCGCACGCTGGCTCACTGCACCCCTCGTGAAGCTGGTGCCGGTGCTCGGCATCGAGGCCGTCACGCTCGGCTACGCCATGCTCGCTGCGGTTCGCGATCCGTCGAGTGCGGCGCGCGTAACGCACGAGACTCGCGCGCTCCGCGCACTCGGCGTGCCCTCCGCGCGCGCCGTATAGCGACGCTTGCTGCCGATGGCCGCGTCCAAGGACTGCAGTTGCGGGGCGGCCGCCCCGCAACTGCTTCTGATTGACACGTCCACAGAAGCAGCACACGCTCGCTGGACGACAGAGGCATCGTGGACGCCCACGCACCGCAGATCGGTCCACCGCGGAGCGACTGGCTTGCCCTCGACGAACACGAGCGCCCGCTCCTGATCGAGCGCTACCATGAGCGGGCGCGCATCGCCCTGCCCAATGCACGGTTGCACGCTGTGATGCACACGATCGTTGACACGCAGCTCGCTGCGCCGGTTCCGGAGGTCGTGGCGGCCCTGGAGCAGCTTCGCCGCGAGGGCCTTGATCGCCACGATGCACTCCACGCGATCGGGTCCGTCCTGGCACCGCATCGTGTCGCGCTCCTCAGCGGCTCACCGTCGCGGGTCGAGGACCCACACGTGCGTTACCTCGCGACGCTGAGCGAGCTCACCGCAGCGAGGTGGCGCGCCAGCTAGCGGTGCTCGGTGACCGATGCCCGTGGTTGGGGACGCGGTGGCCGGCCGTTGAGGAGCAGGACGAAGCGGCGCCCGCGGAGGGATGCTGGGCACTGTCGCCAGCCGTCCTTCCGGAGCGCGACCGTGCGCGGGTCGGCCGGGTCCTCCTGCATGCTGACGGCCTTCGCCTCCTTCGGATGCTTGCAGTCGACGATCGGCGTCTCGTAGTCCTCGACGAGTAGCGTCTCCTCCTCGGCACGGAGATCATCGCCCCACATCTCCGCGCTGCCCCCCCTCTGGAAGACCTTCACCGCCTCGCCTTCGTCGACGCGCGGACAAGGCGCCCCGATCCGCACGAGCCTGCTGATGTCGCGTTCGAGCATCTTGAGCTCGACTGCGCGCCGCTCCTCGCAGCCTTGCACCCGGAGGGCGCCGATCCCCTCCTGGAGCCGCACGTCGACGAGCGGGTCGTTGAAGGCCCCCGCGGACTCGATCATCCAGACCTCGGTCTGGCGGCGGCGCGTCTTCCACGTCTCGGCGCGGAAGCTCGGACAGAATGCGTGGGTCGGGCAGAAGGCCGCAGCGGCCGCCTCGCTGCGGAGCTGGCCGGCTCGAGCGAGGTGGCGTTCCCCTGGTCGAAGTACTCCGTGACGAGGAGCCCCGAGCGCTCATCGATCGCGGTGGAGAGGATCCACGTGTCGACGCGGAGGAAGGGGAGGAGGCGGTCACGAGGGGTGCGTGAAGTACGAGAAGGCCGCGCGGGCGCCCGGTGGCTGCCGCTCCGGGGCGCCCGAGACGGCTCTGCCTTTGAAGGCGTTCCCCGGCAGGCGTCACGAGCACGCCGTCGTCCACTGTTTGCCTCGTGAGGATCATCGCGCAGATCCGCTATTGCATCCCGATGTACCTGATCCCAGCTTGGGGGGCCACTCCACCCGACACGGAGGCCGCAAGCATGAGAGTTCACATCGTACGTGTTCGGCCCCTGCTCTACCTGCTCTCGACGGCTGCGATGATCGCCTGCTCCGAGGACACCCCGACCTCGAGCGAGCGCATCCGGCCGGAACGTCGCACCGCAGAGGCACAGTTGACCGAACGGTTCGCCCTGGAACTCTCCTCGGCCCCGCGCACCGCGCCGGGCGCGGCGCGCCGGATCCAAGTGAAGGTCCGCGCGAATGCCGACGCCCCCGGCACCGTGGTCTCGATCCGGGCGCCGCAGTTCGACACGCGCGCCGGCGAGGCGCCGAACCTCGCACAGTGGTCCGCGAACCTCCTCAAGGGGCAGGAGACGACCCAGGTGATCGACCTGCCGTACACGGGGTCGGAAGACGTCGCGGTGATCGTGAGCGCGGTCGACACGACGGCGCGGATCGGCTCGCATCACTCGGGCGGCATGACGGTCGCGAGCCACGACATGCAGTGGATCAGCGAACTGCAGTCAGCGATCGCCGGCGGCGCGAAGCGCCAGGGCCCCATCTCCACGGGCCCGACCGTGGTCGGATGCGCCAGCGCCGACGAATGCGGCTCGGTCCCGCTTCTCGGCGGAGCGGGCCGTCGCGGACCCAAACTCGCCTCGATCTGCTACGCCGAACTGCGCAGTGCCAAGCGGACTCCGATGCCCTTGCTCTGCGACGATACGCTTCCCGAGGATCCGCCGCCACCGCCCCCGCCGCCGGTGCATGTCACCTACGTGCAGGCGCAGGTCTTCTTCACCGATCACTCCTACCACACGAGTGCGCCGATCCGTCGCGCGACCGCCTCGTGGTCGGGGCCTGGCGTCCCCGCCGGCAGCGCCTACACGAGCGACCAGGGGACCTTCATGGTCCCGTGCTCGGCGGCGGACAATGGGCAGCTCGCGATCGACATCGCGCTGACGAACCCGACCGACATGTTCGTGACGATGACGGTGACGCACGTCACGACCAACGTCGTGATGGGACCCGGCTGTACGCCGCCGGTCTACGGGCATGACTGGTGGCGCGAGGCGGCCGCGTGGGAATACGGCCTGCGCGCCGTCCTCGGCGTGCGCTCGGTCTTCGGCTTCAACCGGCCGCGGATCCAGATCGACGTCAAGCCGCGCCCGAACAGCTTCTACGACCCGAGCTACGATGAGCTCGCCATCCGGGAGAACGGCGTGTACGGCGACTGGGGCGTCGCGCTCCTCGCGCACGAGTTCGGACACGCCGTCCACGCCAAGACCCCGAACGGCCTCACTACGAACCACTTCTTCTTCAATCCTTGCTGGGGCAGTCACGAGTTCCAGACGGCGGAAAGCGAGGGCTGCGCCCTGAACGAGGGCTTCGCGACCTACATCGGAGTGCTCGCCAGTCCGACGAACAATGCGTACGGCATGGCCGACTACGGGAACTCGCTCGAACACGACCAGCACGCGGACGATTGTGCCCCGCACATCGAGTGCGAGCACGTCTTCGCCTCCGTGCTCTACGACCTCTCGGACCCGGTCAGTTCGTCGGATCCGGACGGACAGGCCGATGTGATCCAGTTGCCGGCGCGCCAGGTGTTCGACGCCGTCAGCACATGCCGAAACCGCTACATGGGAGCCACGAGCCAAGGTTTCGAGTACGCCTGGGTCGAAGTCGGGGGGACCACGATGGTCCGCGATTGCCTCGGCGCGACCGCGCCACAATCGACGCACCTTCGACCGCTCGGGCTCGGAGTGCAGACCTTCTGGGTGGACCGGTCCATTCCGTGGTCGACGCCGAACTCGACGGTTCGCGCAGCGATCAACGCCCGCTTCAATCGCTGATCGCTGAAGCGCCGGCGGCGCCGCCGGCCTCCCCGCGGCGCCGCCCGTCGTTTGCCGGCGGCGACCGGACCGAGTTCGTGTCCGTCCCGTTCCCCACCATCGTCTGCTCGCTCAGGATGCGGATGCGTCCGCTTGGGCCTGGCGATTCCGCCGAGAGCGCGGCAGCGCCTGAGGGCGTCGGGGCTTGCGGACGCCGCGCGCCGCGGGGGCCGCGCCGGGCATGCGCGCTCCGGGACCGGGGAACGGCGAGCATGCACCCGGGGCAGGCGCGGTCCGTCACCGTTCCGTCGCGCGCCCCACTCACACCTCACATCGTCCCACCGCCATCCGCCACCACTCGGGCTCTTCTTGGAATGACCGGCGCACGGCGTCGAGGTCCGCAGGGCCGTCGCGGTCCGCGAGCCATGCAGCGATGCGCCCGCTCACGAGGGCCGTCGCCGCACTGCTGCTCGTGACACGCTGCCACTCGCCGCCCTCCAATTGCAGCAATGTCCCGGGCGCGACGGTCACATCGAGCACACGGACCGAAGGGAAGTCGATCGGGCTCGATTGTCCGGCGTTGCCGATCCCGACGCCGACCGCGTTGTCGAAGACCGCCGGCATGCCGCCGCGTCCGCCGTTCTGCTCCGCGGCCACGATCACACATCCCGCGTCGCGAAGCGCCTCGCACCGCACGTACAGCGCCGGGCGCGCGGCGATCACATGCGTGCACAGGCTGAGGTTGACGACGGCTGGCCGAAGCTCCAGCAGCGCCTCCAGTGCATCCACCAGGGTTGCCGGGCCCGCATCGAGCACCCGGTCGAAGATCCGCACCGGTTGCACGATCGCGCCCGTCGCCTGCGAGAGGATGGTGCGGGCGCAAGCGGTGCCATGGCCGATCAGGTC
>CAZPJF010000100.1:0-10424 GCA_964586095.1 uncultured Gemmatimonas sp.
CGATCGCCGCGCCCGCGGCGGCCCGCGGCGCGGTACCGCCGCCGGCGCCGCGCGCGGCGGCGATGCTGGGCTCGGCCGCGGCGCCGGACGTCCGGGAGTCGTGGGAGCGGTCGGGCGCCCGCGCCGACATCGCGATCGCGGTGGCGCGCACCCTCGACGACTGCGGGCTCCACCCGCACGGCGGACACGCCCTCGACGCGGGGGAGGCCGCGACGGTCGCCTCGGATGCGACCCTCTACTACCTGCCGGACCTGGCGCGCGCGGTCGGCGCGTCACCGGCCGCACTCGGCCGCGGCGCGGCGCGGGCGGCGCGCGCGGCGTTCGAGCGGCTGGGCCTCCGCGGCCTCGGCGCCCTCGAAGGCGACTTCGCGATGATCGTCTGGGACCACCGCGCCGAACGCCTGCTGGCGCTGCGCGACTTCGCCGGCCGCCGGCCGCTCTACTACCGCGAGCTCGACCGCACGCTGCTCGTCGCGTCGTCGGTCGGCGCGCTGCTGCGCGCCACACCGCAGGCGCCGCCTCTCGACCTGGCGAACGTCGCCTCGGTGGCCGCCGGCCTCTGGACGCATCCGCCGGAGACGGCGTTCGTGGGGATCCGCGAGGTGCCGGCGGGACACCTCCTCACCTGGTCGGCCGAGGACGGGACCCGCGTCGAGCGGCTGTGGACGCTCCCGGACCGGCTCCCGACCCAGCGCGCGCCACGCGCCGCCGCCGTCGAGGAGCTCCGACACCTGCTCCGCGCCGCCGCGGCGGCGCGCCTCGCGCCGGACGGCGTCACCGCCGTGACCTTGAGCGGCGGCTGGGATTCGAGCGCCGTCTTCGCGACGGCGCGGCGGCTCGACGCGTCCGCGGCGCCCGGCGATGCGGCCGTGCGCGCGGTGAGCATCAGCTATCCTCCCGGCGACCCGGGACGCGAGAATGAGCTGATCTCGGCGATCGCCGCGAGCGCCGGCGCGACGGTCCGGTGGATCGACGTCGACTCCATCCCGCTCTGCGGCGACGCCACGTGCGGCGCGGGCCAGCGCGACCTCCCCTTCGCGCACACCTACGAACAGTGGAACCGCCGGCTCTTCCGCGAGGCGCGCGCGCTCGACGCCCGCGTCGTGCTCGACGGCGCGGGCGGCGACCAGCTCTTCCAGGTGTCGGATGTCCACCTCGCCGACCTCGTGCGCCACGGGCACTGGCTGGAACTCGTGCGGCAGTGGAACGCACGCCGGCGCACGCTCGGCGTGCGCGAGCTGTGGCGCTGGGCGCTCCACCCGGCGCTGCCGGCGGGACTCGCCGCGCGCCTCGCGCGGCTGCGCGGCCGCGCGCCGCGGGCGGACCACTTCGCGCGGCAGCCGCCGGCATGGTTCCGCGGCGATTTCATGCGGGCGCACGGCGTCCTCGAACGTGAGCAGGCCGCCGAGGGCCCGCTGCCGCCGGGCGCGCTGGGCGAGCTCCACGTGTATCTGCGCTTCCCGTTCTTCGCGCGCGTCTTCGCCGCGGTGCACGGCTTCGGGCGCGCCGAGGGGGTCGAGAGCCGTTCGCCGCTGTTCGATGCGCGCATCGTCCGGTTCATGGCCGACCGTCCGTGGTCCGACCGCGCCGACCGGGGGGAGACGAAGCTGCTGCTCCGGGAGGCGATGCGGGGGGCGCTGCCGGAGGCGGTCCTCGCGCCGCGTGCGCGGCGCACGGGGGTGCCGACCGGCTACTTCCTGCGCCAACTTCGGGGATTCGCACGCCCCTTCATCGACGCGCAGCTCGCGGACCCCCTGCTCGCCCGCCTCGGGATGATCCACGCCGACCGCATCCGCGACGCCTGGGCGCATGTCCAGCGCCACGACGACATCGAGACCGCCGTGCGACTCTGGTTCACGGTGCAGGCGGAGGCCTGGCTGCGCGCGCGGGCGCCGGGCGGCGCGGCGTGATGCACCGCTACGCCGTCTACGGCGCGACCCTCGAGAGCGCGATCGCGTTCCCGGACCTGCCGCCGGCCGCGCCCGAGGACGCACCCCGCTGGACGTTCACCGTGACCGCGGCACTGCCGCCCATGGCGGAGAGCGTGCTGCAGGGCGAGGACCTCATCTACGGTACGTGCCGGGCGCGGCTGCTGGCGCACGCGGCCGGCCACCGCATCACCGTGGACGACACCGGCGCATTCGACCTCGCCGTGGACCGCCGCGCGGTCACGGGTGCGCCGCTGCCGCAGGCGCACGCCGACTTCGTGCGCGCGCACCTGGTGGGCCGCGTGCTGGCGACGGCGCTCTACCTCGACGGCTGGATGACGCTGCACGGCAGCGCGGTGGAGACGCGGGAGGGCACGATCGCGTTCCTCGCGCCGAAGGGCTCCGGGAAGTCGTCGCTCGCCGCGACGCTCGTGGGCCTCGGCGCGCGGCTCGTCACCGACGACACGCTGCCGGTCGCCCCGGGCCCCGAGGTCCGCGCGCTCCCGGGCGTCCACGCGCTGCGGCTGCACGACGACGCCCTCGCGCTGGTGCGCGGGCCGCGCGAGACGCATCCGACGCACGAGCGGAAGCGCATCGTCGCGGGCTTCGGCGCGGCGGAGCGCAGCACGCACGAGACGCGGCTCGCCGCGCTCTACCTCCTCGACGGCGGCGGGGCGACGCTCGAGCGACAGCGCCTCCTGCCGGTGCACGCGGCGGCGGCGCTCGTGGGCCACGTGAAGGTGGGACGGATGCTGGGGAGCGCGGCCGCGCGCGAGATGCTCGCGCGCGCGGCGGCCATCGTCGCGCAGGTGCCGGTGCGGCGCCTCGCGATCCCGCGCGACCTCGCCGCCCTCCCGGGCCACGCGGCGACCGTGCTCGACTGGCACGGCGGGGCGCCGTGATCGTCACCGCGGAGCGGCTCACCAAGCGGTTCGCCGTGCGCCGGCCCTGGGTCGAGGCCGTGCGCCGGCCGTTCGGAGGCACGACGGTCGCCGCGGTCGAGGATGTGTCGTTCGGCGTGGCGGAGGGCGAGGTGTTCGGGCTCCTCGGCCGCAACGGCGCCGGCAAGACGACGATCTTCCGGATGCTCGCGACGCTCGTGCTCCCCGATGCGGGTGCGGCGACCATCGGCGGATTCGACGTGAGCCGCGAGGGCCACGCGGTCCGCGCCCTGCTCGCGCCCGTCGCCCCGAACGAGCGCAGCCTCAACTGGCGGCTCGGGGCCGTCGAGAACCTCCGCCTCTTCGCGGCGCTGCAGGGCCTCCATGGCGCCGAGGCGCGCGCGGACGTGGCGCGGGTGCTCGCGGTGACGGGACTCACCGACACCGGCGACAAGCTCGTGGGGGCGTTCTCGTCCGGGATGCGCCAGCGCCTGCTCATCGCGCGCGCGCTGCTCGGGCGCCCGCGGGTGCTGCTCCTCGATGAGCCCACGCGCAGCCTCGACCCGCTGGCGGCCCGCGACTTCCGGCGCTTCCTGCGCGAGACCGTCGTGCGCGCGGAAGGGTGCACCGTGCTGCTGGCGACCCACGACGCGGACGAGGTGTGGGAGCTGTGCGACCGCGTGGGCGTGCTCGAGCGCGGACGCCTGCTCACCGCGGGCGCGACCGACGACCTGCGACATCGCACGGGGGGCGATCGCTACGTCGCATGGCTCGACGCCGCCCGCGCCGCGGAGGCCGTCGACCGCCTCGGCGGGCTCGCGCGCACGACGGAGCTCGCCGGTCCCGCCGCGGAACCGGGGTGGGTCGCGCTGGCCCTCGACCTTCCCGGCGGTGCCGACGCCGCCGCGGCGGCGCTCGCGCGCCTCATGGCGGACGGCACCCGCGTGGCGCGGTTCGAGCGCGCCGCCCCCACGCTCGCCGACCTGATCGAGCGCGTGCTCCGCACGGCGCGTGACGGCGGGACCGATGCGTAGCGCCCTCGCGCTCATGCGCGCCTCGCTGCTCGCCGCCGCGAGCTACCGTCTCGCGATGGTCCTCTCGGTCGTCGGGCTGCTCGCCACGCTGGTGCCCCTGTACTTCGTCTCCGGCGCCCTGCAGCCGATCGTGGCCGAGTCGATCGCGACGGAGGGCGGCCGGTACTTCGGCTTCGTGCTCGTCGGCATCGGCACGCTCTACGTCGTGGCCGCGGCGCTCCAGGCGGTCCCCGCCGCGATCGGCGCCAACATCGGCAATGGGACCCTCGAGGCGCTGCTGGTGACCCGGACGCCGGTGCCGTACCTGCTGCTCGGCCTCGCCGGGTATCCGCTCGCCTTCAGCGTGCTCCGCGCCCTGCTGCTGCTCGCGGGCGCCACGGCGGCCGGCGTCGTGGTGCACTGGGGCGCCCTGCCGGCCGCCGCGCTGGTGCTCGCGCTGCTGGCTGCCGCGCACCTCGGGATCGGGCTCGTCCCCGCCGCGCTGCTGCTGCTGTTCCGCACGGCGGGTCCGTTCACGAGCGGCGTGCTCGCGCTCTCGGCGCTCCTGGGCGGCGCCTACTACTCCACCAGCGTGATCCCCGCGTTCGTGCGCCCCCTCGCGGCCGTGGTCCCGCTCGGCTACGGGCTGCGGCCGCTCCGCCGGATGCTGCTCGGCGGCGAGTCGTTCGGCGCCGTCGCCGGCGACGTCGCGATGCTCGCGCTCCTCGCCGCCACGCTGCTCGCGCTCGGCGCCCTCGCGCTCGGCGCGGCGCTGCGACACGCGCGGCGCGCCGGCACGCTGGGCCAGTACTGATGCCTGCGATGCGCGCCGGTCCCGCGCTGAGCGCCGAGTGCCGCCTCGTGTTCCGCACCGCCGACCCGGCGCTGCGTCCGGACGAGGTCCGCGCGCTGTGCGCCGCGGTGCGCGACTGGCGCCGCGTGCTCGTGCTCGCGGATCGCGAGCTGGCGGCGGCGGCCGTGTGGACCGCGATCGAGGGTGCGCCGGGTGCCAGCGTGCCGCCGGCGGTCGCGGAGCACCTCCGCAGCCAGGCCCTCGTGACCGGCTTCCGGATGCAGCGCCTCGCCCAGCGGCTCGCCGACACGCTGGGCGTGATGCGGGCGCACGGGATCCCCGTGATGCTCCTGAAGGGGGCCGCGCTCGGCGCACGGACCGATCCCACCTTCCGCGCGCGCCCGATGGCCGACCTCGACCTGCTGGTGCGGCCCGCGGACCGCGAGCGCGCCGAGACCGCGTTGGTCGCGGCGGGGTGGCGGCGTTCGGATGATCCCACGCTCACGGCGCTCCTCGCCGACGCGCATCACGGGCCGCCCTTCATCGATCCCGCGGTGCGCGACCTGCGCGTGGAGCTGCACACCCGGCTGCTGCCGCCCGAGTACGCCTTCGCGTTCGGCGACGAGGAGACGTTCTGGCGGGACGCGCTCCCGGCGGGCGCGCCGTTCTCGGGGAGCGTCGTCCCCTCCCCCGTGCACCAGCTGCTCCACGCCGCGACGCACTTCGCATGGGCCCACGGCCTCGGCTTCGGCGCCTGGCGCACCTTCCGGACCATGAACACGCTGCTCGCGGACCCGGCGCTCGACGCCTCACGGATCGAGGCGGACGCGCGGGCGGCACGCGCGCTCACCGCGTGCCACTGGACGCTCCGGCTCGGCGAGCGACTGAGCGGCGCACCGGTCCCCGCGGCACTCGTCGCGCGGATGGCCCCGCCGACCCCCGCGCCGGTGCTGCGGGCGCTCGAGCGGCACTTCATCACGAGCCTCGCGCCGGGGGAAGGACCGGCCTGTCCCTCCGCGCGGCTGCGTCACATCCTGTGGTGGGGTGCGATCCGGCCTCGCTGGAGCGGCCACCCGCGCGCCGTCGGCTGGGAGCGCGATGAGCGCTGGCTCACGGCGCGCGGCGGGGCCGGACCCTCCACCTTCGCCCACCGCATGCGCCGCCAGCTGCTCAACGCCGGGCGATGGTGGGCCTTCGCGGTGCGCACGCTCGGCGGGCTCCGCGCGGGCTCCTGATCAGGGCACGGCGCGGCGCGCCATCGCACGCAGCCGTTCCGTGACCGCCTCCGCGACGATCCGGTTCCCCTCAGGCCCGAAGTGGCCGCCGGGCGCGAAGAGCCCCGCCTCGCCCGCGACCGCGATGCGCGCGGTGAAGCGCGGGGCCATGTCGAGCACCTCGAGCCCGGCACCCGCGCCGAGGGACTCGGCCAGCGCACGGTAGCCCCCCATCCCCGACACGGCATCATGGTCGGGGAGCAGGAGGATGAGCGGGCGCGCACCGCGCGCCCGCACCGAGTCGGCGAACGCCGTGAGCACCGCGCGCTGCAGTGCGAAGGCCTCCGTATCCGGGCGCAGGCTGCCGTCGAACCCGGTCAACCGCTCCGGCGAGAGCGCGCGTCGCCACACGCGCAGCCACCCGGCCACCACCGTCCGCACGAGCGCAGAGCGGTCGTGGAGCGGGTTCGCATAGCGGAGTGGTGCGTACCAGGCATCGCCCTCGCCGAGCGCCCGGACCGTCCACGGCGCGTCGGCGAGACGCTCCCAGTCGGCGCGCGTGGGCAGCGGGTTCGGCAGCAGGACGAGTGCGCCGTCGCCGTCGCGGACGAAGCGTGGCTTGGTGAGCGGGGCCTCGTCCGTCGAGGCGAACCGCGTGTACCGGCTCATGCCGCGCGGCACGCTCACCGGGGAGAATCCGATGATCACGACCTGCGGTGCGAAGGGCGCGCCGTCCCGCAGGTAGCGCAGCAGCGCCTGGTCCGTGCCGTACCCTCCCACGCCGAAGTTGAGGAGCTCGAACTCCGGCGCCGTCCGCTCCACGAGCGCCCCCCACGACTGCGCCGTCGGCACCTCGGCACCGTAGACGTACGCGTCGCCGAACGCGGCGACGCGCACGCGGCCCGGCGCCGGGGTCGGCGCGTGCTCGCGCGTGGCGCGCACGCCGGCCGCGTTGAGGTCGTGCTCACCGCGATGCAGGCCGCGCCGGTTCGTCCATCCCAGCAGCGAGTCGAGCACGATGATGTCGGCGGTGTCGGCGAGGCGCGCGCGGATCCCCGCCGTCTGCTCGGCGAGGAGGACGCGGGTGGGGCGGACGTCGAGTCCGACGCGCCGCTGCAGGCCGGCGGTCAGCCGCGCCCCGACCTCACCGACGACCACGAGGAGGAGCAGGAGCAGGAGGAGGCGGCGAGGCCAGCGGCGGGGAGGCGAGGAGCTCATCTCGACGAGGACGGGGTGGGAAGCATCGCGACCAGGAGGAGCACCCACCCGGCGATGAAGGCGAGGCCGCCGACGGGCGCGATGAGGCCGAGCCTGCGCGCTCCGCTGAGGGCCAGCACCTGGAGCGGGACGCTGAAGAGGAGGATGCCGAGCACGAAGCACCAACCGCTGGCGACGGCGGCGCGTCGGGTCACGAGGGGCCGCGCCGCGCCGAGGAGACCCGCTACCAGGAGCAGGCCGAGCGCGTGGTACATCTGGTAGCGCACGCCGGTCTCGAACACCTGCTGCATCGCCACGTCGAGACGGGTCCGCAGCGCGTGCGCCCCGAACGCTCCCGCCGCGACCGCCATCGCTGCGACGAGGGCTCCGAGGATCCCGAAACGGCGGGCGGCGATCTGGTCGGGGTCGGACTTCATCGAGCGGATCTGGGTTGGGGTCGTGCGACAGGGTCGTGCGACAGGGTCGTGCGGCAGGGGCGTTCGATGGGTCGTGCGCGGGTCGTGCGAGGGGTCGTGCGCAGGGGGCGTGCGGAGGGGGCGTGCGGAGGGGGCGTGCAGCGGGGCGTCGGGCAGGGCGTTCGATACGGGGCTCGCGTGCGGCCGGAGCCGTGGCGGCGCGACCCCGTCCGCGCGCTCGAAGATAGCGCACCGGGTCGTCTTCCCTTGCGATTTTCGGTGTTTATTCGGTAATTACCGGTGCCATTCCACCCTGTTCAGCGATGTCACTCGCCCTTCTCCGCCAGCAACTCGCCGCCGTCGTCGCCGGAACCCCGAGCAGCACACCGGGGCTCCCCACGGGGGTGGCCGCGCTCGACGCGATCCTGCCCGGCGGCGGGATCCCCCGAGGGCGGATCACGGAATGGCTTGCCCCGATCGGACTGGGCAAGACGACGCTCGCCCGCTCGCTGGTCGCCGCGACGATCCGGGGCGGGGGCGGCGTGGCCTGGGTCGACGCCACGCGCACGCTCGACCCGCGCGACTGGGTCTGGGGCGGCATGTCGGATGTCGGGGCGGGCGGTGGCGCGAGGGGCGGTGGCGGCGCCTCGGCCGAGTTCGACGCGCTCTGGGTGGTGCGGCCGGGGGACGCGACCCGTGGCCCCTGGTGCGCCGACCTGCTGCTGCGCTCCGGCGCATTCGCGCTCGTGGTGCTCGACGGAGGGCCGGTCCTGCCGCGCGCGGTCGCGGTGCGGCTCGCGCAACTCGCGCGGGAGGCCGATGCGGCGCTGCTGCTGCTGGGCGAGGGGGCGCGCGCCTCCGAAGTGGGCGGGGCGCTGCGGGTGCGGCTCACACGGGGGCCGGGGGCCGCGTCGGCCGGCGATCGATCGGTCATCCCCATGGGATCGCGGTCACCGGGTGCCGCGGCCCCACGGATCATCGCCACGCTCGAGAAGGGCGGGCCCTATCAACAGGTGGAGTTGGCGATGGGCCGTGGGCACGACAGCGTGCAGCGCCTGTGCACGCATCCCGGGATCCCCGATCGGCGCGGTGTGGGTCGCCCGCGCCAGCGCTCCGGTGGCCGCGCTACGGGATGTGCCGCACGATCTGCGGTCCGAGCGCATTAGCCAGGGCGAGGGGCAGGCGCTGCCAGATCCGCACCGCGAGGCGGTACTTGGCCGCATCGGGTGACGGAATCGCACGGTCCATCACCCGGCCGGAATACCACCAGAGCGGCTCATCGACGGCGCCCCACTGGCGCTTGAAGTCGTGCGTCGGGCTGCCCGGCGTGCAGCGTCCGAAGTTGAAGCGGTGGAGTCCGGCGTTCGCCGCGCGTTCGATCAGCGCCCAGTAGACCCCCATGTTGGCGCTCACCCGGTTGAACTCCCGAAGCGCCGACGCCCACGTGATCTCGAACTCGCCCTCCCACCGGAAGCCGGCCCCTGCCGCGATCGGCCGACCGCCCAGCCACGCGACCGCGAACCACGCATCCTCCCCGAACGCGCGCGCGATGGCCCGGAAGAACGCCAGCGGCTGGGCCGGTGTCCCGAGGTCGCGCATGTGCCGCGCGAAGACCTGGTGGAACGCATCCACCTGGTCCGCCCCCATCCGGATCTCGACCTGCTCCTTCGACGGGCGCCGGATCTGGCTGCGCAACTTGGCCTTGAATCGCCCGAACACCGCCTCGGCGCCGCCATCCAGGGGGAGGACCACGGCGATCTTCCGGTGCGAGACCGGCAGGTCCACCGGGAGCGCACGCGGACTGCGCAGCTCGAGCAGCTGGATGCGCTCACGCCGTGCCAACGCATCCGCGGCGTCGGCCAGCGCGATGATCGCCGGATCGTCGCCAAGCGGCCCACCGTAGTTCACGTACGGCATCGAGACGAGGTAGTGCCCGAAGACCAGGCTCCGCAGGCGCACGAGCGGCAGGATCCCGCGCAGCGCACCGTCCGCACCGCGCGCCGCGAGATACGGGCAGTCGAGTCCGTAGGTCTCGCGGATGACGGTCTGCCACGCATGGCGATGGAAGGCGGTCCAGCCAAGCTGGCGGCGGCCGAACTCGTCCCACTCCTCGCCCGATCCGACGAAGGGGGTGATGGTGACGGGTGAAGGGGTCACGACGCGGACGAGGGGGGTCGAGGGGTCGACGGGAACGGGCGCGACCGCGCCACACTGCGCGAAGCGTGCCAGCCAGGGCCGAGGATCAGCCCCCAATCTCATGCGCGTGCCGAATCCGCGACACTCCACAGGCGACCGCATCCCCGCCACCGGTCGGCGGCCTTGCGATCGCGGGGCCTGTGGCGGTAATTACCATTGAGTTTCGGTGTTTATTCGGTATCTGATCCCCCGCCTGATCGCCCGAGGAAGGGGGAGCACCGCCAGCCACCGACGGATCACTTCCATTGCACGCGCGGTCACCGGGAGCCGCGACGCCATGGACCTCGCCACGCCCGAGCAGGGCGGACCCTGTCAGCACGCTGCGCTGGAGGTAGGCCGTGGGGACGGCATCGCGCGTCGCCTGTGTACGCATCCCGAGATTCCCGGTCGGCACGGCCTGGCTCGCCCGCGGCATCGCCTCCGCGGGGGCGATGCCGGGTTCACGACCCGCCGACGCGATCCCACCACGCGAGTCGGCATCGTCCGCACCCGACGCCCCGCACTGGGACGCGCTCCCCCTCGCCCTCACGGAGGGCACGCTCGTGCGCGCCGCGAGCGCGGCCGCGGCGCACGCCGGGGTGCGCACGGGGATGACGCTCGCCCAGGCGCGCGCCAAGTGCGCCGCCCTCCAGCCGCTCCCGTGGGATGCCACGGTCATCGCCCGCGAGACGGCCCGCGCGAGCGCGGCCTTCCTCGCCGCGAGCCCGCAGGTCGCGCCCGAACGCGGCGCGCCCGGCACCTGGTGGGTGGGCGCCGACGGGTTCGAGGGGATCGGCGGCGAGCGGC
>CAZPJF010000101.1:0-10386 GCA_964586095.1 uncultured Gemmatimonas sp.
TCAGTCGCGTGATGCCGCCCACGACGACCGCGAGGAAGACGGCCACGATGCAGGCCATGAGCCAGCGCTGCAGGGGCAGGTACGCCTGGGGCGTGTCGGGCAGTGCGGACTCGGTCACGGGCGTGGGGCGAGAGGGGCGTGGTTGCCGACGCGCGACGCGTGTCGGGGATTCGTTTATATCAGGCAGGACAGTTGCATGATATGTTCGGCGTCGGTGCGACTCCACCCCCCCTTCGCCACGCGAGGCCCCGTGTCCGTCGTCCGGCTTCCCCTCGTCACCGCCCAGCCGCGCTGGCGCACCGCCCAGCTGCTCGGCGTCGTGCTCACGGCCGTCCTTCTCGGCGCGTTCGTCCTCGTGCCGGAGACGTCGCTGCACTTGTTCTGGGACAGGGTCATCCCCCTGCTCCCGGCGGTGTTCCTGCTGAATCCGCTCATCTGGCGGAACGTGTGCCCGCTCGCGACCCTCAACGAGATGGGCTCGCGCCGTCGTGCGGGGCGGCTGCTCTCGCCCCCGGTGCTGGCGGTGCTGTGGACGGTGGGCATCGGGCTGCTGGTGCTGATGGTTCCCGCACGGCGCTTCCTGTTCAACGTGAACGGCCTCTCGATGACCATGACGGTCTCCGCGGTGGCGGCGCTCGCGCTGGCCTCAGGTCTCGTCGCGTCGCGGCGTGCGGGCTTCTGCAACTCGCTCTGTCCGGTGCTGCCGGTCGAGAAGCTCTATGGCCAGGCGCCGCTGCTCGAGGTCGGGAGCGCCCGGTGCGGCGACTGCAACCGCTGCGTGACGCTGGCCTGTCCGGACCTCGCGGGGCGGAAGAGTGCGGTGCAGAGCCTCACGGGCGGGCGCGGGCGGCAATGGATCCTCTCCCCGTTCGGCCTGTTCGCGTGCGCGTTCCCCGGGTTCATCATCGGCTACTTCAGGACGGCCGACGGCCCGATGTCGCATGCGCTCGCGACCTACGCGACCGTGGGTCAGTGGGGTCTCGGCAGCGTCGTCGCCGCCGCTCTCCTGCTCGGCTGGTTGCGGCGGGTGCGCGCGCTGCTCATGCTCGGCAGCGTCTCGATCGGCACCTACTACTGGTTCGCCGCGCCGCGGCTGGCCGACGCCTACGGCGGCACGGCGATGGCCGGGCAGGTGCTGCGCGCGCTCGTGCTGGTCGGCATCGTCGCGTGGACGTGGCGCGCCTGGCGCCGGCTCCCCGCCTGACCGGTCGCCACCGTCGAAGCGCAGGCGCACCGTCCGCCGACGCGCCCCGCCCCGCGGCCCTTCGTGTGGCCTCTCGCGCGCAGCGACATCATCGTCGGAGCGTTCGCCTCAGACTCCTCCACCGATGTCCCCCGACCCGACCACCCTCTTCGAACGCGAGCGCCCCCGGCTCCTCCGCCTCGCCTACCGCATGCTCGGCTCACGCCGCGACGCGGAGGACGTCGTGCAGGACGCCTGGCTACGCTGGCAGCCGCACGCGGGCCGCGCGGTGGAGTCGCCGGCGGCTTACCTCACGACCATCGTGTCGCGGACCTGCCTCGACCTGCTGCGCTCGGCGCACGCGCGGCGCGTCGAGTACGTGGGCGAGTGGCTGCCTGAACCCATCGTCGACGGGGAGTTCTCGCGCTACTTGGACGACGCCGAGTCTCGGCTGGAGGTGGCCGAGGAGCTCTCGCTCGGGATGCTGCTCCTGCTGGAGCGCCTGAACCCTGTGGAGCGCGCCGTGTTCGTCCTCCGCGAATCGCTCGGGTTCTCCTACGCCGAGATCGCGGGGATCGTGGAACGCACCGAGGAGCACTGCCGCCAGATCGACCGGCGCGCCCGCCAGCGCCTCGGCGACGCGCGCCGCGCACAGCCGGTGCCGCCCGAGGCCCGCGCGCGCCTGCTGGAGCGCTTCCTCGGCGCCATCCGCGGCGGCGACGTGGATGGCCTCGTGGCACTGCTCGCCGCGGAGTGCGTCTCCGTCGCCGACGGCGGCGGGATGCCCGGGATCGCCCGCGAGCCCGTGGTGGGGGCGGACCGCGTCGCCCGCTACTTCATCGGACTCGCCCGCAAGGCGCCGCCGGACACCAGCTGGCGCATCGGCGAGCTCAACGGCGCGCCGGGCCTCCTCACCAGCGTGGGCGGCCGCCTGCACAACGTGGTCGCCATCGAGCTCGACGGCGACCGCATCGCGCGTTTCCTGGACGTCGTGAACCCCGCCAAGCTGCCCGCGACCTAGGCTGTCACGGAACGGGTGGGCTGTCCCGTCATCCCGGTAACGACCCACCACCACCGGGAGACCACATGCGGGTGTTCATCGCGGGAGCGGCCGGCGACCTCGGCCGCGCCCTGATCCGGACCTTTCGCGCCAGCGGCGACGACGTCGTCGGGCTGGTGCGCAGCGCCGAGGGCGCGGCGACCGTGCGCGCGCTGGGCGGCGCCGCGGTCCTGGGCGATCTCTTCGACGCGGATGCGCTCGTGCGGCACGCCCAGGGCGCGGAGGCGGTGATCCACGCCGTCACGGCGATCCCGCGCGGGGCGGCGCTGCGCCGTCCCGATGCATGGGCCGCTAACGACCGGGCCCGCCGCGAGGGCACGCGTGCCCTCACTGACGTGGCGGCCCGCGTGGGCGCGCGCGTGTACCTCCAGCAGAGCGTGGCCTGGGTGGTCCGCCGCCGCGCCGACGACCCGCCGTACGACGAGGACACGCCACCGGACCCGCCTCGCCTCCTCGCCTCGGCCGTGGACGGCGAGCGGATCGCGCGCGAGGCCGGGCACCGGCACGGGTTCCGGGTGGGCGTGCTGCGCGGCGGCGCCTTCTACGGTGCCGACACGGCCCAGAGCCGCGGACTCGCGGCCGACCTCCGTGCGCGCCGGCTGCCGATCATCGGCGACGGTGGCACGCTCGTCGCGCCGATCCACGTCGACGACATGGCGGACGCGTTCGCGCTCGCGGCGCACGCGGGGCGCGACGGGTGCTGGCACGTGGTGGACGACGCGCCGGTGACGTTCGCGTCGCTGCTCCGGCAATTCGCGGCGGCGATCGGGGCGCCGGAGCCGCGTCGGATCCCGCGGTGGGTGGGGCGCGTGGTGCTGGGGCGGGATGCGCTGGAGGCGATCACGACGTCGATGCGGACGACGAATGCGCGGGTTCGGCGGGAGCTGGGGTGGCGGCCGAGGTATCCGAACGTGGGGGTGGGGCTCGAGGCGATGGTGCGGGAGTGGAAAGAAGTAATCCCCGCGTAACGCTGCCCTAATGTCACCGTCGCATCTTCGCCTCCCACGTCTTGCCACGGAGTGCTGTTCAGGATGCTCATCGCGACTGTCGCGCACATCGGCCGCGCCGCCGTGGCCGCGCTCGTCCTCGTCGGCTCGCGAGCGCTCGCCCCTTCCCCCGGTGCGGCACAGCAGGACGCCGTGGCCCCGATCCAGCTGCGCCCGGCGACGGCGACGATCCCCGAGGTGTTCTCGCGGGTGAGCGCCGTCCGTGAGCTTCCCGATGGGCGCGTGCTCGTCGTGGACGAGCAGGAGACGCGGCTCGTGATCGCCGACCCGCGGTCGGGCACCGTCACCCCGGTTGGTCGCCGGGGCAACGGTCCCGGGGAGTTCCGCCAGCTGGGACGGCTCTGGCTCCTCAGGGCCGACTCGTCGCTCGTCAAGGAGCCGTACGCGCCGCGCTGGCTGCTGCTGCGTGGCGCCACGATCACCGCGACCTTGGGTCCCGGCGAGCCGGTCGTCGCGCGGGCCGGCCAGTTTCCGCTCATGGGAGCCGACACCCTCGGCAACGTGTACGCGGTGCAGTTCGGTCGCGATGGTTCCGGGCGGCTCAGTCCCACCGACTCGCTCGTGCTCGTGCGGGTCAACCGCCGTACGCTGCGCACCGACACGATCGCCCGTCTCCGGCCGGCGGACGCCTGGTCGCGGAGCGTGGGGACATCGAGCGGCCCGCCGGTCGCCGCCGCGGCCGGCGGCGGAGGGGCGGCACGTCGGTTCGTGATCGGGATCCAGGCCCCTGACCAGGCGATCGCCTTCCCGGATGGATGGGTCGCCGTGGCGCGGGTCGATCCGCACCGCGTGGACTGGTGCCCTCCTGCCGGACGCTGCGTCCCCGGACGCGAGATCCCGGCACCTCGGGTCAACCTCTCGGAGCGGGAGCGCCGGTACTACCTCGAGGTGGCGGCACGCACGCACGGCTCGCCGCCCACGACGGACGTGGCGGCGACCACCGGCTGGCCCCCGTTCTTGCCGGCCTTCGTCGTCCCGCCGGGGAGCATCGACGGCAGTGCGCTGCACGCGATGCCGGATGGCCGCCTGATGATCGCGCGGCAGCCGACGTCGGGCTCACCGTTCGTGCGCCATGACATCGTCTCGCGCGCCGGGCGGGTGGAGGGGTGGTTGCGGCTTCCCGTTGGGGAGCAGGTGGTCGGGTTCGGGGTGGCCAGCATCTACATCCTGATCACGGATGCAGAGGGAGGGCAGCGGGTTCGCCGGCATCCGTGGTGATGCGGCCCAGTCGCGGGGCGCGCCTCATGGCGGCGCCCGGCGCTGTTCGACCTCGCCCGTCGCCAGGTCGGCGACGAAGAACGAGTCGTAGGGCTCGCGCCCGAAGAGGAGCGCGTGCGCCGGCGCGTCGGGTCCGGCGGGGTCAGCGCACGCGTCGAGGGACAGCAGCAGCAGGAGCCGCAGCACGGCGCATCGTGCCGGCGCGGAAGCGCGGAGGGAACGCCGCGGGCTCGCGGTCGGTCGCGTTCCGGGAAGCTACGACGTCCGTGGCCGGCGCACGGGTCGGGGGTGCCTCGACGATGAGCGCGCCGTGCATGCGCGATCCGGATGTGTGCTGGAGGTGGCTCGCTGCATACAGCACTTGGCGGTGCTCTGCTGGAGTCGACCGGGAGGGCGCTGGAATCGCGTGCGATCTCGCTGGATATCGCTCGCGGCGTGCCGGGGAGCTGGTGAAGCCGGCAACCGTCAGGTGTGCGGTCGCTCCTCGAAGCACGACGGTCGAGAGTCGTTGCGCACCGTTCACCCGTTCGACAGCGACGCGATATCGCTCTACCTCGCCGTGACACAGATAGCGCTCGCCGTCCGCTGCTTCGGACTCGCTGGCCGCGCGTTCAGGCACGCGGACCGCTCGATCAAGTTTGCAGTCTCGATGAAGAGGCTCGCAGCCTGCCGGTTGGAGTTCGCAGTCTACATTGCTGGCCTCGCACGCCGCTCCCCCCGACCTGCTTCACGCGCGTCGCACCTCGCAGGACGCCGCTTCGCGGTTGCGGTGCTCGGCATGCAGTCCTGGGCCGGCTGTATGCAACTCGGAGCGCTCGCGTTCGGACCTTCAGCGATCCGGTTGCGACTGCGAATGCGCGCGAGCCAGCTCGCAATCCGCGTCTTTCGCCTTCCCGCCCTCTACCTCAAGACGCGATCGCCTCGCAAGACGTATGCAGCCGATGCCTTCAGCGGCGACGAGCGCGCGGGGGCGTCAGCTGGGGGTCCCACCGCCGCTGCTTCAGGTCCAAGCTGACGCTCGGCGGGTGGAGCGGGGGAAGGTCCGGCGAAACAGATGGAGAATGCGTCACCCCACCCTGAACAGCTCCATCGCCCGCCCGTACCCGCGCCGCAGCACTCCCTGCATCGGCTTGCTCGCCGGCCGCTTGAGCTCCGGGTCCTCCCCCAACACCCGCTCCGCCCCCGCCCGCGCCGCCTCTGACAACTCCGCATCCCGCAACGGATCCGCCACCCGGAACGTCGGCACCCCACTCTGCCGCTCCCCGAACAGGTCCCCCATCCCCCGCAGCCGCAGGTCCTCCCGCGCGATCTCGAATCCGTCCTCCGTGTCCAGGAAGACCTGCAGCCGCGCCATCGCCTCCTCCCCCACGTCCCCGATCAGGATGCAGTACGACTCCAGCCCCGCCCCGCGCCCCACCCGGCCCCGCAGCTGATGCAGCTGCGACAGCCCGAACCGCTCCGGATGCTCGATCACCATCACCGTCGCGTTCGGCACGTCGATCCCCACCTCGATCACCGTCGTCGCCACGAGCACGTCGAGCCCGCCGTCGCGGAAGCGCCGCATCACCGCGTCCTTCTCCTCCGCGCCCATCTTGCCGTGCAGCAGCGCCACACGCCGCCCCGCGAGCGCCCCTGGCGTCAGCTCCTCGAACGCCGTCGTCGCCGCCTTGAGCGCGACCTTCTCCGACTCCTCCACGAGCGGATACACCACGTACGCCTGCCGCCCCGCGTCGAGCTGCCGGCTCACGAAGGCCCATACCTTCCCCGCCGCCGCCTCGGGCCGGAGCGCCGTCGTCACCGGCTCCCGGCCCGGCGGACGCTCGTCGAGGACCGAGACCTCCAGGTCGCCGTACATCGTCAGCGCGAGCGACCGTGGGATCGGCGTCGCCGACATCAGCAGCACGTCGGGCTTCTGCACGGTCGCCGCTGCGCCCCCCTCGGTCAGCACCCGCCGCTGATCCACCCCGAACCGGTGCTGCTCATCGATGATCACCAGCCCCAACTTGGCGAACCGCGTCCCTTCACTCACCAGCGCATGCGTCCCCACCGCGATCACCGGCTCCCCTGACTCCAGCCGCGTCGCCGCCAGCCGCCGCTCCTTCGCGCTCCGCGACCCCGTGATCAGCACCGGCACGATCCCCAGCGGCGCCAGCAGCGTGTCCAACGTCCGCGCATGCTGCTCCGCCAGCAGCTCCGTCGGCGCCATCAGCGCCACCTGATACCCGTTCTCCAGCGCGAGCAGCGCCGCGAACACGGCGACCACGGTCTTCCCCGACCCCACGTCCCCCTGCAGCAGCCGGTGCATCCGGGAGTCCTCGCACATGTCGGCGACGATCTCCTTCACCGCCCGCACCTGTGCCTTGGTCAGCTCGAACGGCAGCGCCTTCCGGAACTTGGACGTCAGCTCGCGCTTGTTCACGAACCTGATCCCGTCCCGCTTCTCCTTCGCGAGCTGGCGCGCACGCAGGTGCAGGATGTGCACGAAGAGCAGCTCCTCGAACGCGAGCCGGTCCCTTCCCTTGAGCGCGCCCGCGAGCGTCCTGGGCCGGTGCACCGCCTCCAGCGCCTCGCGCAGCGGCGGCACGCCCGCATCGTTGAGCATCCACTCGGGCAGGTACTCCTCCACCTGCGGCAGCAGCTGGTCGAGGTGCGACTCGATCAGCCCGCGGATCACCTTCACGCCGAGTCCTTCGGTCGCGGGATACACGGACAGCACGCGGCCACCGCCCGTCCCGTCGGCATCCTTGCCCAGGTTCACCCACTCGCGCGGCGCGAGCTGGCGCCCGTGGAAGAAGCGCACGGGGCCGCTCAGCAACAGCACATCGTCCTTCTGGATCTGCCGGTCGAGCCAGGGCTGCCCCGGCCACCCGCACTCGATCAGCCCGCTCGCGTCCTGCACCACGGCGTTGAACACCCGCAGCCCCTTCCGCGTGGGGAGGATCCCCTTGGAGATGACCTTCGCGATGACGGTCGCGTCGTCCCCCACGCGCAGCCGGGCGATGGGCGTGACGGTGCTCGCGTCCTCGTACCGATGCGGGATGTGCATCAGCAGGTCGCGCGCGGTGAAGACGTTGAGCCGCTTGAGCAGCTCGGCGCGCCGCGGCCCCACCCCCTTCAGGTAGGTGACGGGCGTCTCGAGCGTCAGGCGCGGGCCGGCGGCAGGCAAGCGCGTCAGGTGGGGAGGTTCATCTTCGCGAGCAGCGCGACGAACCGCGGATGCCCGTACAACGGCTCGAGCAGGAACGAGGTCCCGATGCTGTGGATCGAGCCGCTCCGCGCCTCGTACGCGCGGTCGAGCGCGTCGAGCGCCAGGTCGAGCTCGCCCAGCCCCACATGAACGTACACATAGTGGTAGGGCGAGACGAGCCGCTGCTGCGCGACCTCGTCGAGCCGCGCGAGCTGCGCCCGCGCCTCCTCCCGCCGCCCCGCGAGCCCGAGCGCCTGGCCGTACTGCGCCACCCACTGAGTCTTGTCGGGGGCGATGCGCATGGCCTCGCGCATGGCGGCGAGCGCCTCGTCCCGCCGGCCAAGGAAGAAGAGCGACCAGCCGAGGGTCATGTGGCCGCGCTCATGCCCGGGGTCGGCCTCGAGCAGCATCCGCGAGGCCTGCAGCGCATCCTCGAACCGCCGCGCCCGCAGCAGCGCGGTGGGCACGTCGCTCCGGTGCGCCACGGGGTCGAGCGCGTGCGCGCGATGCACCATCGCGAGCCCCTCGTCGAAGCGGCCGAGGGCGTAGCAGAACCTTCCATAGAGGTCCCAGGCGTCGGCGTTGCCGGGCTCGAGCTCCACCGCGCGCTTGAACCGGCGCTCGGCCTCCTCCCACTGGAAGTCGTGCACCACCGCGAGGTGCCCGAGCACGGTGTGCGCCGTCGCCACCTCGGGGTCGATCGCGAGCGCGCGCTGCGCGGCCGCGGTCGCCGCCTGGTACGCCTCCCCGCGGTCCCCCTCGTCGTTCTGCAGGAGCTCCGACCAGGCGAGCCCCATCTGCGCGTGCGCCTGCGCGAACTGCGGGTCGCGCGACGTCGCCTCGGCGAGCAGGCGCACCCCCTCGAGCATCCCGCTCCGCGTCCACTTGGTCACCTGCTGGCGCCCGAGCAGGTAGCGCTCGTACGCGACGACGTCGGCCGTGGGCTCGCGCCCCACGCGCGACCGCTCCTGCGGCGAGAGCACCACGTGCATCGCCTCGGCGATCTTGATCGCGACGTCGCTCTGGATGGCGAAGATGTCGGTCAGGTCGCCGTCGTACGTCTCGGCCCAGAGCTGCTGCTCGCTCCCGCCATCGACCAGCTCGGCGACGACGCGCACCCGGTTCCCCGCCCGCCGCACGCTCCCGTCGAGGAGCGCGGTGGCGCCGAGCGCACCGGCGATGGCGCGCGGCCGCTGGTCGCGCGCGCGGTAGGGCGCCACCGAGGCGCGCGCGATCACGTCGAGGGTGTGGAGCTTGGCGAGGTGCGCGATCACGTCCTCCGACACGCCTTCCGCGAACCCCTCGGCCTCGGCGTCGGCCTGGAGGCTCCGGAACGGGAGCACCGCGACCACGGGCGCACGCGGCCGCGCGACGCCCGGCGCGGCGAGCGCCTCGGCGAACGCGACCGGCGTCGCGAAGCGGTCGGCGCGGTCGGCGGCGAGTGCGCGGGCGAGCGCGGCGTCGATGCCGGCGCTCACCTCGGGGCGCACCGCGGCCGCCGAGGGCACGCGGCCCGAGAGCCGCCTGGAGACCATCGCCGCGAAGTTCTCGCCCAGCATCGGCGGCTCGCCGGTGAGGAGCTCGTAGAGCACGCAGCCGAGCGCGTAGACGTCGCTCCGCGGGTCGAGGTCGGCCTGCCCCATCGCCTGCTCGGGGCTCATGTAGATGGGCGTGCCCACCGCGATGCCGGTCGCGGTCTGCCGGGCGCCGCGCGCCGACGTCTCCCGCTGGTACGGCGCGTCGAGCGCGCCGAGCGCCACGCCGAAGTCGGCGAGCACGGGCTCCCCCTCGTGGAGGAGGATGTTCTCGGGCTTGATGTCGCGGTGGATCACGCCCTGCGCGTGCGCGTAGCCGAGCGCGTAGGCGACGGGGCGGATGAGATCCACCGCCTCGTCCACCGCGAGGCGCCCGCGGCGCGCCAGCACCTGCCGCAGCGACTCACCGCGCATGTACCGCATGACGAAGTACGGGAGCCCGTCGGCGATGCCGCTGTCGTGCAGCGGGAGGATGTGCGGGTGCGTGAGCCGCGCGACGATCCGCACCTCGCGCAGGAAGCGCTCGCCGCCGTCGTCGCCGATCTCCTGCCGCAGCACCTTGATGGCCACCGCGCGGTCGTGCTTGAGGTCGTGCGCCAGGAACACGGTCGCCATCCCGCCCTGGCCGAGCTCGCGCTCCACCCGATACCGGTCGCGCAGCGCGGCCGCGAGGGCGCGGAGCGCGTCGGTCATCCCTCCAGCAGCTCCGAGGCGAACTGCCCGGCGTCGAACGCCACGAGGTCCCCCGCCTGCTCCCCCACACCGATGAACTTCACCGGCACGTCGATCGCCTCGTGCACCGCGAGCACCACCCCGCCCCGCGCGGTGCCGTCGAGCTTGGTCACCACGAGCCCCGTGACCGGCACCGCGGCGGCGAAGGTCTTCGCCTGCTGCACGGCGTTCTGCCCCACGGTGCCGTCGAGCACCAGCAGCGCCTCGTGCGGCGCGCCCGGCAGCCGCTTCTCCACCACGCGCTGGACCTTCTTGAGCTCGTCCATCAGCGCGCCGCTCGTGTGCAGGCGTCCCGCGGTGTCGATGATGATCACGTCCACCCCGCGCGCCACGCCGGCGTCGATCGCCTGCCACGCGAGCGCGCCGGGGTCGCCCCCCGGCGAGCCGCCCACGAACTCGCTCTTCGTCCGCTCGGCCCACACCCGCAGCTGGTCGATCGCCCCCGCGCGGAAGGTGTCCCCCGC
>CAZPJF010000102.1:0-10372 GCA_964586095.1 uncultured Gemmatimonas sp.
GCGGCGCTACGACCTGATCCTCTCGGAGCCGTCGAACCCGTGGGTGAGCGGCGTGTCGGGGCTCTTCACCGACGAGTTCTACGCGCGCGTGCGGCAGTCCCTCGCGCCGGGCGGCGTGCTCGGGCAGTGGCTGCACCTGTACGAGATCGAGGACGAGCTGGTGCTCGGCGTGCTCGCGGCGCTCCACCGGAACTTCCCCTCGTACGCGGTCTACCTCACGAACGACGTCGACGTGCTGGTGGTCGCGAGCACCGCGGCGCGCCTCCCGGCGCCGGACTGGTCGGTGGCCGACTTCCCCGAGGTCGCGCTCGACCTGGCGCGCTTCCGGCCGCTCACGCCGCGCGTGCTCGATGCGACGCTCATGCTCACGCGGGCCGAGCTCGCGCCGCTCCTCGACAGCGCGGCGTTCGTGAACTCGGACTTCTACCCGGTGCTCGACCTGGGCGCCGAGCAGGCGCGGTTCCTCCGGCACTCGGCCACCGGGTTCCTGGGCCTCACGACCGCGCGCTACGACCTCGCGGCGGCGCTCGGCGCGCGCGTGGTGCGGCGCGCCGAGGGGACGCGGACGCCGCTCGAGATCCCGCGCGCGACGGCGCAGGCGCTCGCCGCACGACTCGCGAGCGGCGAGTACCTGCCGGCCACCGACACGACGTACGCCAACCGGACCTACCAGTACGCGCGGGCACGGCAGGCGGCGCTCGACCTGTGGATGGCCTCCGGCCGCGGGCCGACCGACTGGTTCACCTGGTTCACCGACATGGTGCACGTGGAGGAGGACGGGCACGGCGGCACCATGGGCGTGATCGACTCCGCTTGGTACGCGGCGGTGGAGCGCTACATGGTGGCGCAGCGCGCGCCCCCCGATGGGGTCTCGGCGCTGCGACTGCTGCGTGCGGCGGTCACGTACGACTGGGCGGGCGCGGCGCGCGAGGTGGACACGCAGGTGAACGCGCGGTCGGCGGGACGGCAGTGGCTCCCGGTCGAGCTCTTCTACCAGGCGGCGGTGCTGGCGCGGCTGCGCACCGGCGACGTGCCGGGCGCGCGCGCGCTGCTCGAGCGCATGCCCTCGGCCACGGAGTGGGCGAGTGGCGACCTGCGGGTGCGGTTGCTCGACGCGCATGTGCGGGCGGCGGAGGCGGCAGGGCACGGCCCGCAGCTCGGGCGCGCGGGACCGCGCCGCGAGCGCTAACGTTCCGGTCGGTCCGACCGTAGCCGCTCGCAGGCTTCACCTCCACCGTTCGGAGCTCGCACCGATGAAGGTCGTTCACGTCCTCCTCGCGCCCATCGCGCTCGCGACGCTGGTCCCGGCGCTCCTCGCGCCGGCCGTCGCGGCGGCGCAGGTCGCCTACCGCCAGCCGCCCGCGGCGATCCAGCAGATCCTCGACGCGCCCGCCACGCCGACGTCGGTCGTCACCCCGGACCGCAGCATGATCCTCCTGCTGCAGCGCCCCGGGCTGCCGCCGATCAGCGAGATCGCGGCCCCCGAGTACCGCGTGGCCGGCATCCGGCTCGACCCGCGGACGAGCGGCCCCTCCCGGCAGAATCCCGCGCGCGGGATCTCCGTCATGCCGCTCGCAGGCGGGGAGCCCGCGCCGCTCGCGATGTCGCTCCCGGCGGGCGCCGGCGTGGGGACGCCCCTCTTCTCCCCCGACGGCCGGCGCTTCGCGTTCGTCGTGAGCACCGACGACGCGCTCACCCTCTGGGTGGCCGACCTCGCGAGCAGGAGCGCGCGGCAGGTCTCCCCGCGCCGCCTGAACGCGGTGCTCGGCGCGCCCTGCGACTGGACGGGGAACGAGGCGCTCGTGTGCACGCTGGTGCCCGGCGACCGTGGCGCGGAGCCGGTGGCACCGAGCACGCCGGGAGGGCCGATCGTGCAGGAGGCGCTCACGGGAAGCGCGGACCGCGCCGCCACCTACCAGGACCTGCTCAAGAGCCCGCACGACGAGGCGATCTTCACGCACTACGCCACGAGCCAGCTCGCGCGCGTGGCGCTCGACGGGACGGTCACGCCGATCAACGCGCCGGCGATCATCGCCGGGACGTCGGTGAGCCCGGACGGGCAGTTCGTGCTGGTGACGTCGCTCTCCAAGCCGTTCTCCTACTCGGTGCCGCTCAACTTCTTCCCCACGCGGATCGAGGTCTGGGCGATGGACGGCCGCATCGCGCGGACGCTCGCCGCGCGCCCGCTGATCGAGCGCGTGGCCTGGGGCGGCGACGGCGCGCAGGTGGGACCGCGCAACCCGCAGTGGCGCGCGGACGCGCCCGCGACGCTCGTCTGGGTGGAGGCGCTCGATGGCGGCGACCCCGCCAAGCAGGTGGAGAAGCGCGACCGCGTGCTCGCGCTCGCGTCGCCGTTCACCGGCGAGCCCACCGCGGTGCTCGAGACCGGGTGGCGCGCGCGCGGCATCACCTGGGGGCGTGCCGACCTCGCGATCGCGACCGAGTCCAACTCGCGGCAGCGGAAGGCGCGCGTGTGGGCGATCGACCCGAGCGGCAAGGCCGCGCCGCGGCTCCTCTGGGAGCGGAGCACCGAGGACCGGTACGGAGACCCGGGCCAGTTCGTCACGCGGCGCGACACGCGCGGCCAGCAGGTCCTCCATCTCACGCCGGACGGCAAGTCGGCCTTCCTGCGCGGCAACGGCGCGAGCCCGGACGGCGACCGGCCCTTCCTCGACCGATTCGACCTCGCGACGGGCAAGCCGACCCGGCTCTTCCAGTCGCAGGCCCCGTTCTACGAGACCGTCACCGACCTGCTCGACGACAAGGGGGAGCGGCTGCTCACGCGCCGCGAGTCGGTGGACGAGCCGCCCAACCTCTGGCAGCGCGACCTCGTGCGGCGGATCGCGCCGCGCCAGCTCACGTTCGCCAAGGACCCCGCCCCCGCGTTCAAGGACGTGAGGAAGGAGCGCGTGAGCTACACGCGGAAGGACGGTGTGACGCTGCACGCGACCGTGTACCTCCCGCCGGGCTACGACAAGGCGCGTGACGGCGCGCTCCCGTTCCTGCTCTGGGCCTATCCGCTCGAGTTCGGCTCGGCCGACGCGGCCTCGCAGGTCAGCGGTTCGCCGTACCGCTTCACGCGGCCCGGCGGCTCGTCGCACCTCTTCGCCCTGCTCAACGGCTACGGCGTGATGGACGACCCCACCATGCCGATCATCGGGATGGACGGGAAGGAGCCGAACGACACCTACGTGGAGCAGCTCACGGCGAGCGCCGAGGCGGCGATCGAGAAGATCGTCGCGATGGGCGTCGCGGACCGCGACCGGATCGCGGTGGGCGGGCATTCGTACGGTGCCTTCATGACCGCGAACCTGCTCGCGCACACCAAGCTCTTCCGCGCGGGCCTCGCCCGCTCGGGCGCCTACAACCGCACCCTCACCCCCTTCGGCTTCCAGGGCGAGGAGCGGAGCTACTGGCAGGCGCAGGACCTCTACGAGCGGATGTCGCCCTTCACCTACGCCGACCGGATCAAGACGCCGATCCTGCTCATCCACGGCATGGCGGACAACAACACCGGGACCTTCCCCATCCAGTCGGAGCGGATGTACGCGGCGCTCAAGGGGAACGGCGCGACGGTGCGCTACGTGCAGCTGCCCGCCGAGTCGCACGGGTACGCGGCGCGCGAGAGCGTGGGACACACGCTCTTCGAGATGATGAGCTGGCTCGACCAGTGGGTGAAGCCGACGAAACCGAAGATGTGACTCCGGGCGTTGGTCGAGGATGCGATCCGTGATCCCGCTCCGCCCCCTCGTCCTCGCGCTCCTCACCCTCGTCCCCACCCGGCCGGCCGTCGCCCAGGAGGCGGCGGCTGGCCTCATCTCCGGCACGGTGCTCGTGGCGGGAACCGACGCGCCGCTCGTCGGCGCGCAGGTGCAGCTCCTCGGCACCGAGCGCCGGGCCGTCGCCGACGCGCGCGGGCGCTTCACCATCACCGGCGTGGCCCCCGGCATCTGGCGGCTGCAGGTGCGCGCGATCGGCTACTCCCCCCTCGTGGTCCCCGACCTCGCGGTCGGCTCGGCCAAGCCGGCCACCGTGGTCGTGCGCCTCGCGCCGGTGGCGATCGACCTCGGCGAGGTGCAGGTGACCGCGTCGTACTTCCTCCCCGCGCTCTCGGCGGCGACGAGCACTCAGGCGTTCACGAGCGAGGCGATCCGCCGCGCGCCCGGCGTGCAGGAGGACGTCGTGCGCGCCATCGCGCTCTTCCCCGGCGTCGGCGTCACGCAGCCCGGGCGCAACGACCTGGTCGTGCGCGGCGGGGCGCCGTTCGAGAACCTCTTCCTGGTGGACGGGATCGAGGTGCCGAACATCAACCACTTCGGTGCGCAGGGGAGCACCGGCGGACCGCTCTCGCTCATCAACGTCGACGCGGTGGAGGGCGCGAGCTTCTCCACCGGCGGCTTCGCGCCGCGGTACGGCGACCGCACCGCCTCGGTCACGTCGATCACGCTGCGCGAGGGGAACCGCGAGCGGCTCGCGGGCGAGTTCACGCTCTCCGCCACCGGCGGCTTCGCCGTCGCGGAGGGGCCGCTCGGGTCCGACGGGTCGTTCTACGTGAGCCTGCGCCGCTCGTACCTCGACCTGCTCTTCAAGGCCGCCGGGTTCGGCTTCGTGCCGGCGTACGTGGATGGGCAGCTGAAGGTGGTCCAGCGCGCGGGTGCGCGGCACACGGTCTCGTTCCTCGTCATCGGCGCGGACGGGACGGTCACCTTCACCAACGACGATCCGGAGCAGCGCTACGAGAACTCGCGCGTGGCGTCGCCGGAGCAGCGTCAGTACTTCGCGGGGCTCACCTGGCGGCGGCTGCTCGACCGGGGCCTGCTCGACGTCACGCTCGGGCGCACCTGGACGCGCTTCCGCACCGTGCAGCGCGATTCGCTCGATCCGCCGAACCCGATCTTCCGCGCCCATTCCACCGAGGGGGAGAACTCGCTCCGGGCGGATCTCTCGGTGCAGGCCACGCCGCGCGTAGAGCTCTCGGGCGGTGCGGTCGCGAAGCTCGCGAGCACGCTCGAGTTCGACGTGCTGCTCCCCGGCGCCCTCCGGCGGGATGCGGCGGGCGTGCCGCGGCCCCTCGCCGTCGACACCACGTTCACGGCGGATCGCCAGGCGGTGTACGGACAGGTGGCCTGGCAGGCGACGTCGCGGCTCCGGACGACCACCGGGTTCCGCGTGGACCGCTACGGCTTCCTCGACCGCGCGGTGCGCGGCTCCCCGCGGCTGGGCGCCCGCTACGCCCTCACCGGCCGCACCACGCTCACCGCGAGCCTCGGGCGCTACTGGCAGGCGCCGAGCTACATCTGGCTGGTGGGCGATCCGGCGAATCGCGCACTGCCGCCCTTCCGCGCCGACCAGGGGGTGCTCGGCCTCGAGCATCTCGCGCGTCCCGACCTCAAGCTGCAGGTGGAGGCGTTCACCAAGCGCTACGCGGGCTATCCGCGACGCGTCTTCCGCCCCAACGCCGTGCTCGCGCCGAGCGGCTTCGACGACGTGACGAGCGACATCCCGTTCGGCCTCGAGCCGCTCGCGGCGGTGGCGACGGGGCGTGCGATGGGGATCGAGGCGCTCGCGCAGAAGCAGCTGAGCGACCTCCCCGTGTTCGGGCTCGCGAGCGTCACCGTGAGCCGCACCACCTTCGACGGCGCCGATGGCGTGCGCCGGCCGGGGAGCTTCGACACGCGGTTCATCGCGAACGCGGTGGTCGGCTGGCGGCCGAGCGCCGCGTGGGAGCTGAGCGGGAAGGTGCGCGTGGCGTCGGGGCTGCCGACCACGCCGTACGTCACGAGCGGTCCCGCGGCGGGTGCGCAGGACTTCGCGCGGTGGAACGAGGGGGCGCGCCTGCCGCTGTTCCACGCACTGGACCTTCGCGCCGACCGTCGCTGGAGCCTGCGGCGGGTGCAGCTGGTGGGGTACCTCGACATCCAGAACGTGTACGGGCGCAACAACGTGAGCGGGCTGCAGTGGAACCAGCGGGAGCAGCGCGTGGAGCGGAACGAGGCGCTGGGGGTGCTGCCATCGATCGGGTTCGCGGTGGAGTGGTGAGGGGAGGGGGTGTCGCTGTAGCGGGGTACCCTAGGGGTGCCCCTCACGCGCGTGTCGGCTGATGGCCTCTTGCGCGCGCTGCCAGATGGGTGAGTATTGGCCCTGCACCCCGGAACGGCTGGTAACCGCGGGTGGACCCCTTCCGCAGGACGCTGTCGAAGGGACCGTCCGATGGCTGTTCGATCCATCGGATCATGCACGAGGTCGCTGGACGTGCATGCGTCGCACGAGAGTACGACACTGGAGTCGAGCCGTTCGCGCTCCAGAAGGCGCAAGGAACCGGCTGCTTCGGCAGCGACGAACCGGGATCCTGACCGCCGCCAGCGGAACGAGAGCCCCTCGCGAGCGACGCAAGAAGCTCACGAGGGGTTCTCAATTCCGGCCGATGAAGGGTGGAGGATGAACGAGGCGAGGCCGTGCGGCCTCGCCTTCGTTCGTCATGCATCCTTCACCCTTCATCATCGCCGCAGTGCCAGCCCCGGCCGTGCCGCGGTCAGCTCCCCACGCTCGACGACCAGCTCGCCGTTCACGATCACATACGGGATCCCGATCGCGTACTGATGCGGCTCGGTGAACGTCGCCGGGCTTCCCACGGTGTTCGGATCGAACAGCGCGAGGTCGGCGTAGCAGCCGACCGCGAGACAGCCGCGCTGGCCCTGCAGGCCGAGCCGGCGGGCCGGCATGCCGGTCATCTTGCGGACGGCCTGCTCGAGCGTGAGCACCCGCTGCACGCGCACGTACTCGCCGAGCACGCGCGGGAAGGTGCCGTACGCACGCGGATGCGGCACGCCGTCGCCGGGGCGCGTGAGGCGGCCGTCGCTCGCGATCATCGTCTGCGGATGCGCCATGATGCGGCGCACGTCCCCCTCGTCGATGATGTGGTAGACCATCGACGCGCTGCCGTTGAGCTCGCCCTCGAGCACGAGCTTCGCCGCCGCCTCCATGCTGTGCCCCACGCCGCGCCGCTCGGCCCAGTCGTGGAGCGTCTTCCCCTCGAGCGACCGGTCCCAGCTCACTTGGCCGAACTGCACGCGCCGGGTGTCGCCGCCACCACGGTCGGTCCGGAGGAGCTCGACGATGCCGCGTTCGATGCTGTCGCGGAGCACGGGGTCCGCGAGCCGCTCGCGCAGCGCGCGCGTGCCGCCGGCGAGGGCCCAGGGCGGGATGAGCACGCTCAGTCCCGTCTGGCTCGCGGTGTACGGGTACTGGTCGATCATCACGTCGAGGCCGGCGGCGCGCGCCGAGTCGACCATCGCGAGCGTGACGACGCTCTTCCCCCACATCGGCTGGCCGACGGCCTTGTGATGCGTGAGCACCACCGGGATCCGCGCGTCGCGCGCGATGCTGATCGCCTCGGCGACGCCCTCGAGGAGCCCCAGCCCCTCCTCGCGCAGGTGCGAGGTGTAGATGCCGCCCGAGTCGGCGGCCGCGCGCGAGAGCGCGACGACTTCGTCGGTCTTGGAGTAGTAGCCGGGCACGTACCGCAGCCCAGTGCTGATGCCGAACGCCCCCTCGCCCATCCCCTGCCGGATGAGCGCGACCATGCGCGCGAGCTCGTCGGGCGTGGGGGCGCGGTTCTCGGTGCCCATGACCATGCGCCGCACGGTGTTGTGCCCGACGAGGAACGCGACGTTCATCCCGAGCCCGGCGCGCTGCGCGGAGTCGAGGTACGCCCGGAGCGGGAACGGCGCCGACCCGTCGGGCCCGCCGAGCGCGAGGGTCACGCCCTGCGTGACGTGGCTCTTGCTGTCCGGCATGCGCAGCAGCGGATCGAGATGCGCATGCAGGTCGATGAACCCCGGCGCGACGACGAGTCCCCGCGCGTCGATCACGCGCTCGGCGCTCGCGGTGTCGAGCGGTGTGCGCGAGACCGCCACGACGCGGTCGCCGCGCAGCGCGACGTCGCCCGTGTAGCGCGGCGCGCCAGTGCCATCGACGATCGTCCCGTTGCGGATGAGCAGCGACCACTCGCGGCCCTGCGCCGCGAGCGGGTGCGGGGCGGCCGTGATCGCCACGGCCGCCACGAGAAGCGAGAGGAACGAGGATCGGGATCGGACTCGCATTCGTGTGCTCCGTGGGTTCTCAGCGTTCGTACGCGCCTGTTCCCGCATCCCATCTGCCATCCGCCTTCTGCCCTCCGCCATCTCAGCGCACCACCGCCCCCAGCACCTTGCCAAGGAACTCGTCGATCGCCCCATTCTCGATCCACCGCACCACCACCACGAGGTCCTGCTCCGGCGCCACGAAGACCAGGTTGGTCCCGTTCCCCACGTGCCCGAACGCGCTGGCCGGCGCGCTCGGCATCCACTTGCGGTCGGTGTTGAGGAACCAGTTCATGTAGCCGTAGGTCGGCTGCGGCACCGTCGGCGTGAGCGAGCGCCTGACCCATTCCTCCGACAGGATGCGCTTGTCGCCCCACAGGCCGCGGCGCTGCGTGAGGAGGCCGAAGCGCGCCATGTCCCACGCGTTGATGAACATCCCGCCGCCCCAGTGGCCGCCGCCGGTCACGACCTGCACCGGGCGGCCGTCGAGGGTGATCCACGCGTTGTCGTAGCCGTACCAGCGCCAGGTCCGCGAGGCGCCGATGGGATCCATCACGTGCTCGCGCAACACGTCGGGGAGCGGACGGCGCCAGACGTTGGTCGCGGCGAGCGCGAGCACGTTCACGCGGGTGTCGTTGTACTCGTACGCCGTGCCCGGCGCCTTGCGCTCGCGCGTGAGCCACTCGGCGGAGTTCTGCGCGGGGCGGTCGGCCCACTCCGGCTTCCCCCAGAGCGTGCCCTCCCAGTCGCTCGTCTGCCGGAGCAGGTCGTCCCAGGTGATGCGCCGGTTGTGCGGCGTGGCGAAGGCGTCGAAGAACTGCGGCTCGCCGAACCGGTCACCGGGCGTCGCATCGGCCTGGAGGCGCAGTGCGTACGTGGGCGCCTGCGACCGCCACACCTCCTCCTTCACGTCGGCGATCAGCCCGCGGTCGACGGCGAGGCCGACGACGGCCGAGACGAAGCTCTTGGTGACCGAGAAGGTCATGTCGACGCGGTCGGGGTCGCCCCAGCTGGCGACGAGGTAGCCGCCGCGGAGGATCACGCCGCTGTTGGGGCCGCGGGGCTTGAAGGGACCGATGCCCTGGCCGAAGGGTTCGCGGCCGAAGGCGCTGCGGTAGTGGGCCTCCTCGAGGTCGCGGGGGGTCCGCGCCTCGCGCTGGACGGCGAACGCGATCGCCTCGGCGAGCTTGGCGCTGTCGAGTCCGACCGACGCGGCGGAGCGGCGGTCCCAGGTGGCGCCGGGGACGTACGGCGCGGACGGCGCGGACGGCGCGGGACGACGCGGTTGCGCGGAGGCTGGAAGCGCCGCGAGGACGAGGAGCACGGCGATGCGGAGTGGGGGCATTGAACGGCAGATGTGAGCTGTGAGCGGTGAGACGTGAGCTGGATGCGGGATGCGGATCCTCGGACCTCTCGAATCGGTGCGAGTGGGGGCCGCGACGTGGGTCGCGCCGAACGCTAGGCTGGCGTGCCCGCCGCTCGCTGCAGGCGTGCGCGCTTGCGCTTCGTCAGGAACGGGAGGAGCCAGAGGTACAGGCCGGTCGCCCACAGGACGAACAGCACGATACCCGAGGGCAGGAAGATCCACAGCTTCGTCGCGTCGCCGTAGAAGCTGCCGTCGTGGAGCTGTTCGATCAGGTCCGACCGGCGATACGCCACCTGAAGCACCGCGCCGTCGGCGAGGGCGAGCTGGGCTTCCCAGCGCGACTTGGTGATGATCTTGAGTATGCCCTTTCCGGGGCGGATGTCGACGCGGTCGATGTCATCCCAGCTCGAGACGCCCGCACCGGGGATGCCTCGCGCCGCGGCGAGCATCAGGCCCCAGTCGACCGCGGGCGTGGAGACCGGGGTGCGCTGCTCCATCGGCTGCACCCACGGCACCTGCTTCTTCACCTGGAGCAGGATCCCCGAGAGGATGACCGACAGGACCGGGAGGCCGATGGCGATGGCGCCCCAGCGGTGGAGACGGCGCGAGAGGAAGGAGAACGTCATGGAGGAGGTACGAGTGAGGGGCACGCGCCGTTGCGCCGCCGCTCGGAAGATGCTCCATTCCCCTCAACCCCGGAACGCCCCGCCGCGTACCGGGGATGCACCCCACCAGAGGAGCCGCTCGATGTCCCTCGTCGTCCGCCGCGTGCGGGCCGCCCTGTGCGCGGCCGTCGCGTCCTTCGTCGCCCTCCCTGCGCTCCCGGCCGCGGCCGGCGCGCAGCTCCCCGACTCGGCGCGCCTCGAGGCGCTCAAGGCCGAGGCGCTCACCAAGGTCGACGCCCGCGCCAAGCTCGTGCAGGAGA
>CAZPJF010000103.1:0-10366 GCA_964586095.1 uncultured Gemmatimonas sp.
GGGGCGAGGGCGACCGCGGCGACCGCAAGCGCCGTCCGCGCCGCCGCCGGGCGAACCCCGAGGCGATCGCGGCCCGCCTGAAGGGCGGCGAGGCCGCCGAGTCCACGGGCGACGACGCGAGCGAGTGATCGGCACGCCCGTTCGGTAGTGCAGGGGCGCGCCCCTGAGTAAGTTTCCGTCGCCGCCGGCCGAGTGTCACCGCTCCCGGCGGCGATCTCACAGATACCGCACAATTCCGCATTGAGAGATACCGATGGCTGCCACGATCACCGCGAAGGATGTCGCTGAGCTCCGCGCCCGCACCGGCGCCGGCATGATGGACTGCAAGAAGGCGCTCGAGGAGGCGAATGGCGACATGGATGCCGCGGCCGCGATCCTCCGGAAGAAGGGCATCGCCAAGGCGGACAAGCGCGCGGACCGCGCCGCGTCCGAGGGCCAGATCGTCACCTGGACGAGCCCGGACGGCAGCGTGGCCGCCCTGATCGAGCTCAACTGCGAGACCGACTTCGTCGGTCGCAACGAGGAGTTCGTCGCGCTCAGCCGGCAGCTCGCCGAGCAGGTCGCGCAGGATACCGCCGTCGACGGCCTCGTCGCGGTCGGGGCCGAGGGCGCGTACCTCGCGACGCCGTGGTATGCCGACAAGGCGCAGACGGTGGGCGCGATCGTGAAGGCGGCGTCGGCCAAGACGGGCGAGAAGGTCGAGCTCCGCCGCGTCGCGCGCTTCCAGACGGCGGGCGTCGTCGGCAGCTACCTGCACTTCAACGGCAAGGCGGGGGTGATCGCCGAGATCGTCGGGGGCAAGGGGGAGGCGGCCGCGCAGTTGGGCAAGCAGGTCGCCGAGCACGTCGCCGCCGGCGTGCCGTCGGTCGCGATCGCGGTCGACAAGGACGGGGTCGACCCGGCCTTCATCGCGAAGGAGCGCGAGATCTTCGTCGGCCAGGCGGTCGAGAGCGGCAAGCCGCAGGCGATCGCGGAGAAGATGGTCGAGGGGCGGATCCAGAAGCTCCTCGGCGAGATCACCCTCCTCGGCCAGCCGTGGGTGCGCGACGACAAGCAGACGATCGGCGAGCTGGTGGCCGCGACGGCGAAGGCGGCCGGGCAGCCGCTGGCGGTGAAGCGCTTCGTGCGCTTCAAGATGGGCGAGGCCTGATCGCCGCCACGCGATGACCCCCCTCAGGTATCCGCGGGTGCTGCTGAAGCTCTCCGGCGAGGCCCTCGCCGGGGAGCGCGGCTTCGGGTTCGACTTCGAGACGATCCGCGGGTTCGCGCAGCAGGTGAAGGCGATCTCGGCCCTCGGCGCGCAGGTGGGGATGGTGATCGGCGGCGGGAACATCGTCCGCGGCTCGCAGATCTCCAAGATGGGCATGGACCGCGTCTCCGCGGACTACATGGGGATGCTCGGGACGGTCATCAACGCGCTCGCGTTCCAGGACGTGCTGGAGCGCGAGGGCCTCGATACGCGCGTGATGACGGCGATCCGCATGGAGGAGATCGCGGAGCCCTACATCCGGCGGCGTGCCATCCGGCACCTCGAGAAGGGGCGGTGCGTCGTCTTCGCGGCCGGGACCGGCAATCCCTACTTCTCGACCGACACCGCGGCCGTGCTCCGTGGCATCCAGATGAAGGCGAGCGTCATCATCAAGGCCACCAGCGTCGACGGCGTGTACTCGGCCGACCCCAAGAAGGACCCGACCGCGCAGCGGTACGACCGGATCTCCTATCGTGACGTCATGGCAGGCGAGCTCGGCGTGATGGACCAGACGGCCATCACGCTCTGCAAGGAGAACGACCTGCCGTTGATCGTCCTCAACATCCACACGCCGGGCATCGTCGAACGGGCGCTGCGCGGCGAACCCGTGGGGACCCTCGTCTCATGAGCACCACAGCGCAGATCATCAAGGACGCGAAGACCGCGATGGACAAGGGCGTCGAGGCCGCGAAGCGCGAGTTCGCCTCGGTGCGCTCCGGGAAGGCCTCACCGACCATGCTCGACCCGGTGCGGGTCGAGATGTACGGCCAGCTCATGGCCATGAACCAGTGCGCCACCGTCTCGGCGCCGGAGCCGCGGCTGCTCGTCGTCACGCCCTTCGACAAGGGCCAGATCAAGGCGGTGGAGAAGGCGATCCGCGAGAGCAACCTGGGCCTCGATCCCGCGATCCAGGGGAACCTCATCCGCGTCCCGCTCCCGGCCATGAACGAGCAGCGCCGGAAGGACCTCGCCAAGATGGTGCACAAGTACGCCGAGGACGGCCGCATCGCGGTGCGTCACGCGCGGACGCATGCGCGCGACCTCCTCAAGAAGCTCAACGGCGTCTCCGAGGACGAGGTGAAGCACGCGGAGAAGGAGCTGCAGAAGCTCCACGACGAGGAGATCGCGAAGATCGACGGCGCGATGAAGGCCAAGGAAGCGGAGCTGATGGAGGTCTGAGCGGCCCCGCCGCGCGCCCCCACGTCCTCGATGCGCACCAAGGAACTCCTCGCCCAGATCCGCCTCCACGGGGCCATCCCGCGCCACGTCGCCATCATCATGGATGGCAACGGGCGCTGGGCCCGCGAGCGGATGCTCCCGCGCCCGATCGGGCACCGGAATGGGATGAAGGCGGTGCGCGAGGTGGTGGAGGGCGCGATCGAGGCGGGGGTCGAGGTCCTCTCCTTGTTCGCGTTCTCCCAGGAGAACTGGCAGCGGCCGCCGATCGAGATCAGCGCCCTCATGTCGCTCCTGGAGGAGTACATCCAGAAGGAGGCCGACGAGCTCGAGGCGCAGGGCGTCCGCGTCCGCGTCCTCGGCGAGGTCGAGCGGCTCGCCCCGACCGCGCGCGCCGCGGTCGAGCGGGTGACCGCACAGACGGCGCACAACACCAAGCTCACGCTGAACCTCTTCATCTCGTACGGCTCGCGCGCGGAGCTGGCGCGCGCGGCGCGCCGCATCGCCGAGGAGGTCCGGGCCGGGACCCTCGCGCCCGAGCAGGTGGACGAGGCGGCGTTCGCGCAGCGGCTCTACACCGCCGACTGCCCCGATCCCGACCTGCTGATCCGCACCTCGGGCGAGCAGCGGATCAGCAACTTCCTGCTCTGGCAGCTGGCCTACACGGAGCTCGTCATCTCGCCGGTGCTCTGGCCGGACTTCAGCCGCGCGAACCTGTACGAGGCGATCATCGACTACCAGAGCCGGGACCGCCGCTTCGGTCGCGCCCCGGCCTGAGTCGTCCGTGTCGGAACTGACGAAGCGCGTCCTCTTCGCGGTGGCGGCGATCCCCGCGGTGGTCGCGGCGGTCTGGTTCGGCGGGGCCGCCCTCGCGGTGCTCCTCTCGGTCGCCGCCGCGATCGGCGCGTGGGAGTACAGCCGCCTCGCGACCGCCGCCGGCCAGCGTCCCATGACCGGCTGGCTGGTGGTCCTGGCCGCGTCGCTGCCCCTCGCGACCCACGCCGCGCACCTCGGCCTCTGGGTCCCCCCGCTCTCCGTGGTGGCGCTGCTCGCGCCGGTGCTGCTCGCGACCGCGCTGTGGACCCGGGGCAGCGACGGGCGGCCGATCGAGGCGACCGCGGTCACGCTCTTCGGCGCGTGGTACACGGGCGGCATGCTCTCGTTCGCCTATGCGCTACGCTACCACCGCTTCGCGGTCGGCGCGCTCGCCGGTTCGCTGCTCCTGCTGCTCCCGCTGGTGCTCACGTGGCTCAATGACAGCGGCGCGTTCTTCTTCGGCAAGCGGTTCGGCCGTCGCAAGCTCATGCCCTCGGTCAGTCCCGGGAAGACGGTCGCCGGCGCGGTCGGCGCCGTCGGCACGACCCTCGTCGCCGCGTGGGCGTACGCGCGCTTCCTCCTCGGGCCCTACGCCGGCCTCGGCCTCTCGTGGAGCGGCCTCGTCATCCTCGGCGTCGCGATCAGCGCCGCGGCGCAGGTGGGGGACCTCGCCGAGTCGCTGCTGAAGCGCCAGGCGGGCGTGAAGGACAGTTCGCACCTGATCCCGGGCCACGGCGGCGTGCTCGACCGCATCGACTCGCTGCTCTTCACGATCCCGGTGGCCTACGTGCTGCTCGACGCGCTCCTCACGGTCGGCGCGTGACGGGTCCGGTCGGCATCGCGCTCCTCGGCGCCACCGGCTCGATCGGCGAGACCGCGCAGCGCGTGGTGGCCCGGCACCGGGAGCGATTCGCCTTCACCGCGATGACCGCGCACGGCAACCGTGCCGCCCTCGAGGCCGCGGTCGCGCGCTGGCGTCCCGCCTTCGTCGGCCTCGTCGAGGGCGGCGCCGCGGCGGACCTGCCGAGCGGGTGGTGCCACGGGCGCGAGTGCCTCGTGCAGGCCGCCACGCACCCCGACGCGCGCGTGGTGCTGAACGCGGTCGTCGGGGCGGCCGGACTCGAGGCCACGCTCGCCGCCGTGCGCGCCGGCAAGCGCGTCGCGCTGGCGAACAAGGAGTCGCTGGTGGTGGGGGGCGCACTCGTACAGCGCGCCGCGCGCGCGAGCGGGGGCGGCGAGGTCGTCCCCGTCGACTCGGAGCATTCGGCGCTCCTGCAGTGCCTCGCCGGTCGCGTCGGCGCGAGCGGGCCGGGGCTGCTCCCGGTCGCCGGCGTCCGCCGGTTCATCATCACGGCGTCCGGCGGGCCGTTCCGCACGTGGGAGCCGGAGCGGCTCCGCGCCGCCCGCGTCCAGGATGCGCTGAACCACCCCACCTGGTCGATGGGCCGCAAGATCACGGTCGACTCCGCCTCGCTCGCGAACAAGGCGCTGGAGGTCATCGAGGCGCACGTGCTGTTCGGCGTGCCGTACGACCGCATCGAGGTCGTCGTGCACCCGCAGAGCATCGTGCACTCGCTGGTCGAGTTCGAGGACGGGAGCGTGATCGCGCAGCTGGGCGTGCCGTCGATGGAGCTCCCCGTCCTCTACGCCCTGGGCTACCCGGACCGGCTCGAGGATACCGGGGTACCGCGCCTCGACCCGGTCGCGTCGAGTCCGCTGACCTTCGAGGCGGTGCGGCATGACGCCTTCCCGACGCTCGGCCTGGGCATCGCCGCCGGGCGCGCCGGGGGAGCGGCGCCCGCCGTCTTCAACGCGGCGAACGAGGCGGCAGTGGCCCGGTTCCTCGACGGGTCGCTACCCTTCGGGGGGATCCCGGCGGCGATCGGCATGGCACTCGAGCGCCTCGCCGGGCGTACTGGAGATGACCTTGACGCGCTGCTCGCGGCCGATGCCGCGGCGCGCACCCTCGTGCAGGAGTATCGCGCCTCATGAGCTGGAGCTGGCTCGCCCCGTTGCTGGTCCTCGGCCTCGTGATCTTCGTCCATGAGCTCGGGCACTTCCTCGCCGCCAAGTGGGCCGGCGTCTACGCACCGCGCTTCTCGCTGGGCTGGGGATCGCCGCTGTTCAGCTTCCGCCGCGGGGAGACCGAGTACGCGCTCTCCTGGCTGCCGATCGGGGGCTACGTGCGGATGGCGAGCAAGGAGGACGAGACGGCCGCCGTCCTTGAGGGCGGCGCCGAGGCGGTGGAGGCGGAGCGCTCGAAGCATTGGGACGAGCACTCGATGATCCCGCACGGGCCGCTGCCGATCCCGAAGGACCGCTGGTTCGAGTCGAAGCCGCTGGTGCCGCGGCTCGTGATCCTGCTCGCCGGCGTGTTCATGAACGTCGTGCTCGCCGTCGTGGTGTCGGTCGGCGTGGTGGGCCACTACGGCAAGGGGTACCTGACGCCGGTCGTCGACTCGACGGTCGCCGGGAAGCCTGCGGCGCTCGCGGGAATGCAGGCGGGCGACAGCGTCGTGGCGATCGACGGCCGCCCCGTGGCGCGCTGGGACGAGGTGCTCGATGCCGTCTCGGCCGCGCCGGGCCGGCCGGTCACGTTCGCGGTCGTGCGTGGCGCCGAGCGGGTCACGGTCGTGATGACGCCGGAGGCGAGCGAGATCACCACGGCGAGCGGGGAGCGGCAGACCGTCGGCCGCATCGGTGTCGCGGTGCGGCAGAACGTGGTGCGCGAGCCGGTGACGTTCGGCGAGGCCGTGCAGGGCGGATGGAACATCACCTGGGCGATGGCCGGCAACGTGCTGGCGGTGCTGGGCAACCTCTTCATGGGCGAGGTGTCGGTCTCGCAGCTCGGCGGCCCGGTCGAGATCGCGCGGTCGAGCGTCGCGGCGGCGCAGACGGGCGCCGAGAACCTGTGGATGCTGATCGCGTTCCTCAGCATCAACCTCGCGGTGCTCAACCTCCTGCCGATCCCGCTCCTCGACGGTGGGCAGATCCTGCTGCAGCTGGCCGAGAGCGTCTATCGGCGGTCGTTCCCGCCGGCGGTCAAGGAGTGGTACGCCCGGATCGGGCTCGTCGCGATCGGCGCGCTGTTCCTCACGGTCACGTTCAACGACCTCAAGCGACTCGTCGTCGGCTGGTTCGGCGGCTGACCCGCGGCGGACCCGCCACCTCGACCACGACGGTGAGGAGCCGCCCCCGCGCGGGATGTTGCAGAGCGCGTAGCTGCCGTCCGCGCCTGAGCTGACCCGCACGGACCGTTCATCCCGCTTGAACTCGCCGCGCACGTGCCGGAAGGTCTGGCGCCAGCTGGCCTGCACCGTCGCGCCGCCCATCGCGGTACCATCGGGGCCGAGCACGCGCCGCACGATCGTCCCCACGCCCTCGCGCAGTGCCGCGTCGGGGGCGGGGCAGGCGGCCAGCAGCAGGAGCGAGTCGAGCGCCGCGCGCCCTGGGCCGAGCGCGGGTGCCGCGGCCGACGGCGGCGTCCTGAGAGCGGCGCGCGCCCGCCGGCTCGGCCGGGGCCGCGCCCGCGACGACGAGGGAGGGCCGCCGCGTGGTCGCGCTGGTATCGAGCCCGACGGCGCGATAGGCTGGCCGCGCACCCTGCTGGATCGAGACGACGCGCCCGCCGGTGGTCTGGATCGCGTCGAGCCGCTCGATGGGGTTCCCGTGGTTCCCCGCGATCCCGGCAGTGGTACCCGCGCGCCTCGAGCACCATGCGCGGCATGCGGATCTCCCATCGGTCCTCGAACCACAGCCCGTCATCGAGGCGGGTGAACTCCACGAAGCCGCCGAGCCGGGCGCGCTCGAGTTCGGTGCTCAGGCCCACGTAGGCGTACTCGACGCGCTGTAGCGCGTAGCTCCTGCGCTCGAGCCAGAGCGTGCCGCGGATGCCCACCACGCCGCGCTTGCGGCCGGAGGGTTCGAAGCCGAGTCCGACGCGCGAGGTGTCGTCGCGCGGCGGCGGCACGAGCCGGAAGCAGTGCCCGGCCGCGAACTGCTCCGACAGCAGGACGTTCGCATCCGGGGCGTAGAACGTGGTGCCCGTGGCATCCGTGACGGCGTAGCCGAGGACGGCGAGTTGCGAGGCGGGCACGGCGCGGAAGGGCCGGGACCCGAGACCCTCGACCATCTCGCGGAGTGCCGGTCCCCTCGGCCGCCCGTCGAGTCCGACGACGCGGGTCTCGAGCAGGATCCGGGCGCGGGGCCGGCCCGCCGGCGGGTCGGACTGCGTGGACAGGAGGGCCTTGCGGGCCTCTTCGAACAGGTCGACCACGCTCGCGGCGGCGCTTCCCATGGGCTCGCACCGTTCCTCGGCCCGGGTGGTCACGGCCTGGAGGACGACGGCGTCGGCCCCGAGGGTGATGTCGCGCGGGACGACCTGTCCCGGGCCGACGGTGACGAGGCCGAGGTCGGTGGGGCGGAAGCCGACGCGGAGGGCGCGGAGCCGGACGGTCGCGGCGGTGGGGAGCCGGAGCCGGAAGCCGCCGTCGGGGCCGGAGAGGGTGCGGGCGAGGGGCGAGGCGTCGGCGTCCCGCTGGGCGATGACGAGCACGCCGCGGGCGGGCGTGCCGTCGGCGAGGCGGGCCGTGCCGGCGATCTCCTGCGCAGCGACGCCGGGCGCCACGGCCATCAGGAGGGCGGCGGCGAGGGCGGGGATCCGGAGGGGCGCTATCTCTCGCATCGGCGGGGCTTTACAGGGTAGGGGGCAGGGGCTAGCTTTCCGTGCTCAACGAAATCGGCATTTTCAACGCACTGCGCAGCGCAGGCAAGGATTTCAGGGATGGCGTTCGTCAAGTCGGCGGCGATCGAGAAGCATCGCCAGCACGGGACCGATACCGGTTCCACCCAGGTGCAGGTCGCGGTCCTCACGGAGCGTATCAACTACCTCACGGAGCACTTCCGCGCCCACCACAAGGACCACCACGGCCGCCGTGGGCTCCTGAAGATGGTCGGCCAGCGCAAGCGGCTGCTCAAGTACCTGCAGCGGTCGAACATCGAGGCGTACCGCAAGATCATCGCCGACCTCGGCCTGCGCTACTGAGCGCACCCACCCACACGAGCGCGCGACCGCACCATGCGGATCGCGCGCTTCGTGCACCCAGCACAGAGAATACAGCATGATGCATCGCATTGAGCGGACCTTCGCCGGTCGTCCCCTCGTCATCGAGACCGGGCGCATGGCCAAGCAGGCCGCCGGCTCGGCCATGGTCCGGTTCGGCGACACGATGGTGCTCGCCTCGGTCGTGGTCTCGGACAAGCGGTCCACGCTCCCGTTCTTCCCGCTCACGGTCGAGTACCGCGAGAAGACCTACGCCGCGGGCAAGATCCCGGGCGGCTTCATCAAGCGCGAGGGGCGCCCGCGCGACGCGGAGATCCTCTCGGCGCGCATCATCGACCGCTCGATCCGGCCCCTCTTCCCCGAGGGCTTCCAGAACGAGGTCCAGGTCTTCGTCTACGTGATCTCGGCGGACCAGGAGAACGACGCCGACATGCTCGCGCTGCTCGCGACGTCGTTCGCGATCAACAGCAGCAAGATCCCGTTCTTCGGCCCGATCGCCGGCGTGCGCGTCGGCCGCGTCGAGGGGAAGTGGCTGCTCAACCCCACGTTCCAGGCGCTCGAGTTCAGCGACATGGACATGGTGGTCGCGGGCACCGAGGACTCGATCATGATGGTCGAGGGCGGCGCCCTCGAGGTCTCCGAGGAGGACGTGGTCGACGCGCTCAAGATCGCCCAGAAGGGGATCGGTGAGCTGATCGGCATGCAGGAGGAGCTCCTCAAGAAGGTCAAGGTCGAGAAGATGGCGTGGACCAAGACCGAGGTCCCGGAGGAGGTCACGAAGGCGGTGACCAAGGCCGCGAAGAAGCGGATCGAGGACGCGATCAACCAGAAGGAGAAGCACACCCGCATCCAGGCCGTCGAGGCCGTGAAGGACGCGGTGAAGGAGGAGATGGCCGCGGTGCTCACGCCGGAGCAGCTGCCGTTCGTCGGCAGCGTGCTGGGCGACCTCGAGTACAACGCGCTCCGCGAGCAGGTGCTCGAGACGGGCCTGCGCGTCGACGGCCGCAAGCCGACCGAGGTGCGTGACATCTCGATCGACACGCAGGTGCTCCCGCGGGCGCACGGCTCGGCGCTCTTCACGCGCGGCCAGACGCAGGCCCTCGTGGCCGCGACGCTCGGCACCGCGAACGACGTCCAGCGGATGGACAGCATCGACGACGCGAAGGAGACCACCAAGTCGTTCATGCTGCACTACAACTTCCCGCCGTTCTCCACCGGCGAGGTGCGCCCGGTGCGCGGCACCAGCCGCCGCGAGATCGGCCACGGCAACCTGGCCGAGCGCGCGATCATGGGCGTGCTCCCGGCGTTCGAGGAGTTCCCGTACACGATCCGCATCGTCTCCGACGTGCTCGAGTCGAACGGCTCGTCGTCGATGGCGTCGGTCTGCGGCGGCTCGCTCGCCTGCTTCGACGCGGGCATCCCGCTCAAGGGCGCGGTCGCCGGCGTGGCGATGGGCCTGATCAAGGAAGGGAAGAAGTACGCGGTCCTCACCGACATCCTCGGCACCGAGGACCACCTCGGCGACATGGACTTCAAGGTGGCCGGCACCAAGGCCGGCATCACCTCGATCCAGATGGACATCAAGATCCAGGGCCTCGACCTCAAGATCATGACCGAGGCGCTGGCGCAGGCGAAGCAGGGCCGCCTGCACATCCTGGGCGAGATGGACAAGGCACTGCCGACGGTCCGCCCGGACCTCTCGCCGTGGGCGCCGCGCATCGTCACGATGACGATCAATCCCGAGAAGATCGGCGACCTCATCGGCCCCAAGGGGAAGACGATCCGCGGGATCCAGGACGAGACCGGCGCCGAGCTCACGGTCGACGACTCGGGCCTCGTCACCATCGCCGCCGTCGGCGGCGAGGCGATGGAGCGCGCGCGCCAGATGGTGCAGGCGATCACGGCCGAGCCGGTGGTGGGCGAGACCTACCAGGGCACGGTGAAGTCGGTGACGGCGTTCGGCGCCTTCGTCGAGATCATGCCGGGCACCGAGGCCCTCCTCCACGTCTCCGAGATGCGCCACACGCGCGTCGAGAAGCCGGAAGACGTGGTGAAGAAGGGCG
>CAZPJF010000104.1:0-10196 GCA_964586095.1 uncultured Gemmatimonas sp.
ATGGTGCGCAACGCGGTCGACCACGGGATCGAGCCGCCGTCGGAGCGCCTCAAGGCCGGCAAGCCGGCGATGGGCACCGTGCGCCTCGCGGCGAGCCAGGCGGGGGACCGCGTGCTCGTGAAGCTCATCGACGACGGGCGCGGCCTGCAGCGCGACAAGATCGTCGCCAAGGCGATCGAGAAGGGGATCATCCAGACCGCCGACGGCATGAGCGACGCCGACGTGTTCGAGCTGATCTTCGCGCCGGGCTTCTCCACCGCCGAGGCGGTGACGGAGGTGTCGGGGCGCGGGGTGGGCATGGACGTGGTCCGCCGGAACCTCACTGCCATGCGCGGCCGCACGGTGATCGAGTCCAAGCCCGGGCAGGGCTCGGTGTTCACCATCGAGCTGCCGCTCACGCTCGCCATCACCGACGGCATGATCGTCCGCGTGGGCCAGGAGCGGTTCATCGTGCCCACGGCGCGCATCCGCCGCTGCTTCCGTCCCGAGGACGGGGCGCTCTCCACGGTGCAGGGCAAGGGCGAGATGGTGCAGCACGGCGGCGAGGTGCTGCCGATGCTCCGCCTGCACCGCGCGCTGCGCGTGGTGGGGGCCGAGGAGCGGGCGACGCAGGGGATCCTCATGGTGGTCGGCGACGACAACGACCGCGTCGCGATCCTCGTCGACGAGCTCCTAGGGCAGCAGCAGGTGGTGGCCAAGCCGCTCGGCGACGCCATCGGCCGGGTGCGCGGGCTCACCGGCGGCGCCATCCTCGGCGACGGCCGTGTGGGGCTGATCCTCGACGTGGACGAGCTGGTGGTCGCCGACCGCGACCGCTCGCACGAGCGCGTGCACGCCCACGCGCACGACGGGGCGCCCTCCTCGCAGGCCGCCTGAGCGCCGCCCCCGAAGAAATGGCGCGACGCGCCGATACTCCCCTGTGTCATCGCGTGACCCACACGATCCGAGCCCTCCCATGACCGCACCCGCCGCCGAATCCGTCGCGACCCGCTCCCTCGGGGGCAAGTATCTCACCTTCGTCCTCGCGGGCGAGGAGTACGCGTTCGAGATCCTGACGGTCCACGAGATCATCGGGATGATGAGCGTGACGCCGGTCCCGCACAGCCACCCGTGCATCCGCGGCGTGGTGAACCTGCGCGGCAAGGTGATCCCGATCGTCGACCTCCGCCGCCGCTTCGACATGCCGGCCGCCGGCAGCGACACGGCCGAGACCTGCATCATCGTGCTGAACGTGAAGGGGCTGCTCGTGGGCATCGCGGTCGACGCGGTCTCCGAGGTCCGGATGATCGCCGAGGGCGAGATCGAGCCGCCGCCGTCGTTCGGCGCCGACGTCGACGTGTCGTGCCTGCTCGGCGTGTCGAACTCGGAGGGCAAGGTCCGCATGCTCCTCGACGCGGACAAGGTGCTCTCGCTCGAGGCGATCGCCTCGGCGCTCTGATCCCCGCGGCGGGCCCCCGGCCGTCGCGCAGCCCCTCTCCACGTCCACGCCGATGACCGCCCCGGCTCCGTCGCTCGTCGCGGGTCCCGACCTGCACCTCTCCGCCGCCCGCTACCACGCGGTGGCGGAGTTCCTCCACGCGCACTGCGGCATCCGCCTGCGCGAGGGGAAGGAGGCGCTCGTCGTGTCGCGGCTGGGGCATCGCGTGCGCGCGACGCGGCAGCGCACGCTCGGCGAGTACGTCGACGCCGTCCTCGACGGCGCCATGCCCGACGAGCTGCCGCACTTCATCGACGTCCTCACCACCAACAAGACGAGCTTCTTCCGCGAGCCGGCGCACTTCGACTTCCTCGTCGAGGAGGTCCTGCCGCGGCTCGAGCGCCAGGGCGGCGAGGTGAAGGTCTGGAGCGCGGCCTGCTCGTCGGGCGAGGAGCCGTACACGCTCGCGATGACGATCCGCGACCACCTGTCGGCCGCGGCCGTCGCGCGCGTGCGCATCCTCGCGACCGACATCTCGGGCCGCATCCTCGAGTCCGCCAAGGCGGGCCGCTACACCGACGCGCAGGTGCAGGGCGTGCCGGCCCCGGTGCTCAAGCGCTGGTTCACGCGCGCGGGCGACGCCTGGGCCGTGAAGCCCGAGCTCAAGGAGCTGGTGCGCTTCGGCAAGCTCAACCTCATGGACGCCTGGCCCATGAAGGGGCCGTTCGACGTGATCATGTGCCGCAACGTCATGATCTACTTCGACCGCGCCACGCAGGAGCGGCTCGTCCAGCGCTTCGCGCAGCTCCTGCCCCCCGGCGGGATCCTCTGCGTCGGGCACGCCGAGAGCCTCTCGGGGATCGCGCACGGGCTGGACGTGGTGCAGCCCGCGGTCTACCGGAAGCCCGGAGGCCGTCCGTGAGCATCCACAAGCTCTCCGTCGCCGGGCGCAAGTGCGTCGGCATCGCCGGCATGCACGTGGCCAAGGAGCCGAAGGCCGAGATCGTGACCTACGCGCTCGGCAGCTGCCTCGGCATCACCATGCACGACCCGGTCGCCAAGGTGGGCGGCCTCGTGCACGTCATGCTCCCCGACTCGACCATCGACGCCACCAAGGCGGCGAAGCAGCCGGGGATGTTCGTCGACACCGGCGTGCCCGCCCTCCTCGGCGAGATGCAGCGCGCCGGGGCGAGCCGCAGCCGGCTCCGCATCGCCGTCGCCGGCGGCGCGGCACAGCGCATGGCCGGCAAGGACATGTTCCAGATCGGCGAGCGCAACTGGAAGGCCTTCGAGGCGCTCATGGCCTCCGAGGGGCTCCGCATCCTCGCCGCCGACGTCGGCGGCGCCAACCTCGCGCGCACCATGACGCTCGCGGTCGAGACCGGCTCGGTCGAGATCAAGAGCGACGGCGCCGCCAAGAAGCTCGTCCCATGAGCGCCCGTCCGCCCGTCCGCGTCCTCATCATCGACGACTCCGCCCTCGTGCGGAAGCTCCTCAGCGAGGCGCTCGGCCGCTACGCGGACATCGAGGTCGTGGGGACCGCGCGCGACCCGTACGAGGGGCGCGAGCGGATCGTCGAGCTCGAGCCCGACGTCATCACGCTCGACATCGAGATGCCGCGCATGGACGGGCTCACCTTCCTCGAGAAGCTGATGCGCGCCAAGCCGATGCGCGTCGTGGTGGTGAGCTCGGTGGCGCAGGCCTCGAGCGCCAACGCGATCCGCGCCATGGCGCTCGGCGCGGTCGACGTGGTGCCCAAGCCCGAGGGCTCGACGTCGATCCCCGACGTGGAGCGGTTCCTGCTCCGCGCCGTGCGCCAGGCGGCGCAGGTCCCGCTCGCGCGGCTCAAGGCCCCGCGGCGCCGCATCATCCCCGCCGTGCCCACGCGCCGGACCGCCGACACGGCGCAGCCGTCGACGCGGCTCGTGGCGATCGGCGCCTCCACCGGCGGCCCCCCCGCCATCGAGGCCGTGCTGAGCGAGATCCCGGTGGAGACGCCGGGCGTCGTGATCGTGCAGCACATGCCGCCGCACTTCACGCGCGCGTTCGCCGAGCGGCTCGACACCCTCCTCCCGCTGAGCATCTGCGAGGCCGAGGAGGGGCAGCTGATCCGCGACGGGCACGTGTACATCGCGCCGGGCGGCAAGCATCTCGTGGTGCGCCGCGGCGCGCAGGGGTTCGTGACGGCGCTCAAGGACGGCCCGGCGGTGCACCACCAGCGCCCCGCCGTCGACGTACTGTTCGACTCGGTGGCGCAGGTCGTCGGCGCCACCACCGTCGCCGCGCTCCTCACCGGCATGGGCGCCGACGGCGCCCGCGGCATGGTGCAGCTCCGCGAGACCGGCGCCTGGACCATCGCGCAAGACGAGGAGACCAGCGTCGTGTATGGCATGCCGCGCGAGGCGGTGGAGCAGGGGGGCGCCTCGGAGGTGCTCCCGCTCGACGCCATCGGCGAGGCCATCACCCACCGCGTCGCGCCGGCCGGCGCGCGGCGCTAGCCCGGAGGGACCATGCGGCTCCGCCACCACCTGCTCCTCGCCCTCGGCGGCCTCGCGCTCATCGTCGCGTCGTGCCGCCGGTCCACGCCCGCCAACGGCCCCGACGCCCGCGGCGACGCCCCGGACATCTCCGAGCGCGAGGCGCGCGCGCGGGCCGGCCAGGTGCGGCTCGAGCCGTACCAGTCGGTCGACCACGCGTTCCGCGACGCCAAGAGCCACCTCACGCACTCGGTGCGCCTCACCATCCAGGACAGCGCCGACTGGCGCACGGTCTGGGCGCGCATCGCCGGCCCCAACTCGAGCGCGCCCCCACCGCCGGTGGACTTCACGCGCGAGATGCTGCTGGTGGCCGGCATGGGCGAGCAGCCGTGCATGGGCTACCTGATCAACATCGACACGATCTTCCGCGACGACGACCGGCGGATCTACGCGGTGGTGCGGGAGCGGCACCGCGGCGCGGGGTGCGGCTGCCTCAACGAAGTGGTCTCGCCGGTGGACGTGGTGCGCGTGCCGCGCACCATCCGCCCGGTCACCTTCCTGGAGCGGCGCGAGTCCAACGTCTGCGAGGTGCGGTAGCGCGCGCGCGGCCTCAGCGCCGCGCGCTGTCCGCCAGCCGCAGCGACTCGTCCACCGCGTCGAGGAGGCGCTGCGGGCGGAACGGCTTGCGCAGCGTCACCGCCGCGGGACCGGCGGCCGCGCACTCCTCGGGGGTGATCTGCCGCCCCGAGATCAGCACCACGCCCCGGGTCGCGCCGCGGGACTTGAGCCGGCCCGCCAGCTCCGCGCCGTTGACCCCCGGCAGCTGCACGTCGCACACGAGCACGTCCACCGTCTCGGCCGCGATCGCCGCCTCCGCCTCCTCGGCGCCCAGCGCGTGCCGCGCGGCGTGCCCGCCGTCGTGCAGGAGCCGCCGCAGGATGCGGCCGAGGTCGCGGTCGTCCTCCACCACCAGCACCCGCCGCGCGGTGCGCTTGGGCACGAGCGGCGTCCGGTGCGGGCCGTGCGGCGTGGCGCGCTCGGGCATCCGCGGGAACCAGCAGCGGAACGCCGTCCCCTCGCCGGGCGCCGTGGTGACGTCGATCGCGCCCCCTGACTGCAGGACCGTGCCGAGCACCGCGGCGAGGCCGAGGCCCGTGCCGCGCCCCTGCGGCTTGGTGGTGAAGAACGGCTCGAAGATGCGGCGGCGCGTCGCCTCGTCCATGCCGCTCCCGGTGTCGCGCACGGTCACCACCACGTGCTCGCCGGCGTTCAGCGGCCCGATCGCCTCCGCCTGCTCGGCCGTGAGCGTCTCGTGGGTCACGCTCACCACGATCTCGCCGCCCGCGGGCATCGCGTCCTGCGCGTTCATGATGAGCGCGGTGAGCGCGCGCTCGATCTGCGTCCGGTCGGCCTCGACCAGCCAGGTGCTGTCGGGCACGACGAGCTCGAGGCGGTGGTCGGCGCCGAGCGCGCGGTCCATCCACCGCTTGAGCCGCACGGCGACCTCGCCGAGGTCGAGCGGCTGCGGGTCGAGCAGCTGGCGGCGGCCGAACGCGAGGAGCTGCCGCGTGAGCTCGGCGGCGCGGTCCGCGGCCGTGCGGATCTCGCTGAGCGCCATCGCCACGGAGCTGCCGGCGTCCACCTCGTCGCCGGCGATGTCGACCCAGGCGAGGATGCCGGTGAGCATGTTGTTGAAGTCGTGCGCGACGCCGCCCGCGAGGAGCCCCACCGCCTCGACCTTCTCCGCCTCCGCCATGCGCCGCTGGAGCGCGCGGGCGTCGGTCATGTCCGTCACGGTGCAGAGCAGGGCGGGGCGCCCCTCGAACTCCACGAGGCTGGTCGCGACATCGACGTCCACGCCCTGTCCGTCGTGCCGCAGGCCCCGGAGCTGGATGCGCGTGGCTTGCGTGGCGCCGGTGGCCAGCTCGGTGCGGAGCGTCCGCAGGGCCGGCATCGACTCGCGGTCCACGAGCGAGAGGATCCGCGGGCGCGTGCGCAGCGCGTCGGCGGTGAGCCCCGCCAGCTGGAGGAAGCGGGGATTGGCGTACACCAGCCGCCCCTGCTGCACCACCACGATCCCGGTGAGCGCCTGCTCCACCAGCCGGCTGAAGCGGTACTCGACCTCGCGCAGCGCGGCCTCGGTGCGCTCGCGGGCCGTGACGTCGCGCGCGTTGAGCACGAAGACCGAGCTGCCGAGGAGGCTGGGGTTGAACCCCGAGATGGTGGTCTCGAGCGTGCGCCAGCCGCCCTCGCGGTGCCGCGCCCGCGCCACCAGGGAGCGGACGGCCTGGGGCTCCGCCTTGATCGCCGCGAAGAGCTCCTTCACGCGGTCGACCTCCTCCGGCGCGATCAGGTCGATCAGCGACCGGCCCTCGAGCTCCTTCGGCGACCACCCCAGGTGGACCCCGATCGACTCGCTCATCGAGCGGACGACGCCGGTGTCGGAGATCAGGGCCCAGATGTCGAGCGAGTGGGCGGTCAGGGCGCGGAGGCCGCCCTCGAGCTCCTGGAGCGTCCGGAGCGCCTCCCGCTCCGCGGTGAGGTCGGTCGCGGCGAGGCGCACGCGCTGGGCGCCGTCCCCCTCCAGCGCCAGGCGCACGGCGCGGTCCTCCCGCTCGTGCTGGAGGAAGCGGACCTCCAGCGAGCAGCCCGGCCACTCGCCGCTGGCCACGGCCCGGAGCGCGTGGCCGAGCGCCGGGCGGTCTTCGGGGTGGGCGAGCGAGGTGAGCGGGTGGCTCAGGAGCTCGTCGCGGCGGATGCGGAGCGTGGAGCTGAACGCGCTGCTCACGGCCCGGACACGGCCCTGACCGTCCACGATCGCGACAGCGCGTGCGGACGCGTCGGTCTCGCGCTCGCCCTTCATATGAAGGGGGAGCGCGGCCATGTCGGGCGGGGTGACCTGTCGCGGCACCCGTGGAATATGGACGCGGGACCGACGGAGGAAAGCTCCAGTTCCCCGATATGACGCCGATACTCCGTCGTGTAAGTCGGATTTCCACCCGTCCGGGAGGCGGTATCACCATCAGTCCCGAACTCCAATCCGCCACGCCCGAGCGTGAGCGCCCCGCGGGCGCGGATCGGGGACGGCTCTCGCCGTTCCGGTCCTCGCCTGGCGTCGAAGGCGGTCCCGAGGCGCGCCCGGTCACGGTGCTCATCCTCGAGGACCATCCGTTCCAGCGCCGCATGCTGGGCCGGCTCCTGATGGGGCTTGGCCACGTGGCCGTGGTGGAGGCCGGCACGGGGGACGAGGCGCTCGAGGGCGTCCGGCGCAGCACGCCCGACCTCGTGATCGCCGACCTCGAGACGCCGGGGATGGACGGCGTCACCTTCCTGCGGATGCTCTCGCAGGAGCCGCACATCCCGCGCGTCGTCCTCGCCTCCGCGCACGACCCGGCAGTGCTCCGGTCGGTGGACGAGATGGCGCGCATGTACGGCCTCCAGGTGCTCGGCGCGATCCCCAAGCCCGTCTCGCTGGACGCGCTCCGCGCCTTCCTCGCGGAGGTCCGCACCGGCGAGTCGCATCGCGCCGGCACGGCCAAGCGCGGGCCCGCCGCCGCCGACCGCTACACCATCGAGCAGATCGGCGAGGCGATCGCGAGCGGCCAGATCATCCCCTGGTTCCAGCCCAAGATCGAGGTCTCCACCGGCCGGCTCGCCGGCGTGGAGGCGCTCGCGCGCTGGCAGCATCCCACGCGCGGCATGGTCGGGCCGGGCGCCTTCATCCCCGTGATCGAGACGACGCCGCTCATCGATGAGCTGAGCAAGTCGATGCTCACGCAGGCGCTGCAGTGGGTGCGGCGCTGGGAGAAGTCGGGCCTCGCCGTGACGGTGTCGGTGAACCTCCCCGGAGGCGCCCTCGCCGACCCGGGCCTCGCCGACCGGCTCGGCGTGCTCGTGCGCGGCATCGGCGTCGAGCCGGCCGCGCTCGTCATCGAGGTCACGGAGACCACCATGAGCCGCGAGCGCGCGCTCGCCATCGAGACGCTCGCGCGCCTCCGCATGGCCGGCTTCGGCCTCTCGCTCGACGACTACGGCACCGGCTACGCCTCCATGGAGATGCTCAAGACGATGCCGGTGACCGAGGTCAAGGTCGACCGCCGCTTCGTGCACGGGGCCTCGCATGACCCGAAGGCGACGGCGGTGCTCGCCTCGCTCCTCGAGCTCGCGTCCGGGCTCGCGCTCGCCGCGGTCGCCGAGGGGGTGGAGACCACCGAGGATCTCGCGCTGCTGGAGGCGCTCGACTGTCCGTACGCGCAGGGCTACGTGATCGCGAAGCCCATGAGCGGCGACGACCTCCTGACCTGGGCGCAGCAGCAGGCGACGCCGGGACGCTGATGCTCCAGCGCCTGCGCGAGGCCGCCGCGCTCGGTGCCGAGGGGCGCCGCCGCGTCCTCCTGGGGACGGCGACGGCGATCATCGTGGCGCTCTCCGCGGTGGGGCTGCTGCTCGTGCACAACGAGCAGCGCGAGATCGTGCAGGAGCTCGACGCCACGGCCGAGCGCGCGGTGCTGCGCCGGGCGGGCGACCTGGTGGCGCGGCAGCGCGCGCTCGCCGAGCGCCTCGCCGACCTCATCTCGACCCACGCCGAGCACAGCTCGGCGCAGCGGCTCGACCTCGAGCGCCTCGGCGGGCCCGACGCGGTGGAGTTCGTCGCGACCGACCGCGGGTCCCGTCTCGCGGTCGGCGGGATCCTCGCGCTCGCGGGCGCGACGCCGCCGGCGCAGCAGCGGCGCGTGGTCGAGGACCTGTTCACGTCGCTCCCGGCGCAGCACTTCACCACAACCGCCGAGCCCGACGTCGAGGCGGTGTACGTGGAGGTGGCCGAGGCGCAGGTGGTGAGCCGCATCCCGTACATCGGGGCGGCGCAGCTGCGCCTGCGGCAGCGCGACGCGCGCCTCTCGCAGTGGTTCGACGAGCAGGTGGCCACGCCGGCCCCGGTCGGCACCGAGGTCGTGGCCTGGGCCACGCGCGACCCCGCGAGCGGTGTCCCCGCGCTGCGCGTGGAGCAGCCGGCGCGCATCGGGCATGCGCAGCGCGTCGGGCGGGTGATCGTCACGGTGCCGGTGCAGCGCTATCTCGAGGGCCTCGCGGCCGTCGAGTTCCCCGTGGCGGTGGTGACCGCGCTCGTCCACCCGGACGGCGCGGCCGCCGGGGCGGCGGTCCGGCCGCGCGGCGTCGAGCGCGTCTCCGAGTTCCCCATGCCGGCGGAGCTCGCGGCGGTCCCGGCGCACGGGAGCTTCGCGCGCGTGGGCACGTGGTACGCGCGCAGCGCGCCCATGACCGGGACCGCGCTGCACACCCTGATCGCGGTGCCGGCGCGGCAGGTGCGCGAGGAGGCGATCGCGCGCGTGTGGCCGTCGCTCCGGCTGCTCGCCGTGGTCCTCGTGCTGGTGCTCGCGCTGCTCTGGTTCCTCTGGCGGCGCGTGGTCGTCCCCACGCAGCGCAGCCTCGCCGAGCTCGAGGCGGCCGACACGCTGCTCCGCGAGATCACCGACGGCGTGCCTGGGCTCGCCGTGTTCAAGATGGTGCGCGACGACGCGGGCGTCACGCGCGTCGCCTACGTGAGCCGCGGCGTCGCCAGCGTGCTCGGCGTGCCGGCGGTGGCCATCGCCGCCGACTGGGCGCACACCTTCGACACGGTGGTCGCCGAGGACGGCGCGGTGCGCGCGGCGGCCGAGCGCGCCCTCGCGGATGCGGTGCCCTGGCAGGAGGAGTTCCAGGTGCGCCGCCATGGCGAGGAGCGCTGGATCCGCGTCGAGGCGCGCGCGGTCCGCACCGCCGCCGGCGTGGAGCTCATGGGCTCCTGGCGCGACGTCACCGAGGCGCGCACGCACACCGAGCTCCTCGCCGACGCGCACCGCCGGCTGATCGAGCTCGCCGACGGCGTGCCCGGCGCGGTGATCCAGTGGCGCGTCACCGACGACGGCCGCCAGGTGGTCGCGTTCGTGGGCAACCGCCTGCCGGAGATCGCGGGGATCAGCGCCTCCGACCTCTACGGCGGCCTGCACGCGCTCGAGCAGGTGCAGCTCGCCGAGGACCTCGACGCGGTGCGCCGCGCGCGGCAGCAGGCGGTGAGCCAGCGCGCCGGCTACGCCGTGGAGTACCGCGTGATGCACCCGGGGCGCGGCCTCCGCTGGCTGCGCGAGGAGGCCGTCTCGCACCCGGTGGCCGGCTGCCTCGCGGCGTTCACGGTGCACGTCACCGACGTGACGCAGCAGCGGCGCGAGGCGGGCGAGCTGCGGCGCGCGAAGGAGGAGGCCGAGCAGGCGACGCGCGCCAAGAGCGTCTTCCTCGCGACGATG
>CAZPJF010000105.1:0-10151 GCA_964586095.1 uncultured Gemmatimonas sp.
CGAACACGCCGGCCATCGCGACGTTGTGGTCCTGGAACGGCTTGAGCGAGAACGGGGAGCAGAAGTCGCCCGCGTGGAGCACGAAGGTGACGTCGCGCGCGAGCATCTCGCGCAGCAGCGCGTCGACCGCCGGCACGCGGTCGTGGGAATCCGCCAGCAGGCCGACCCGCATCAGGCATCCCTCCAGGGGGGCGTCGGAGCCTCGAGCCGCACGAGGTCCTCGTAGGTCTCCCGCGCCGTGACCACCGCGAAGCGCGAGCCATCCACCAGCACCTCGGCCACCCGCGGCCGGGCGTTGTACGTCGAGCTCATCACGTAACCATAGGCGCCGGCGGTGTGCACGGCGAGGAGGTCGCCCGGCTCCACCACCGGCAGGGGGCGGTCGAGCGCGAGGAAGTCGCCGCTCTCGCAGACCGGCCCGACGACGTCGGCGACCATCCCGCCGGCACGTGCGCGCACCGGCTCGATGCGGTGGAACGCGTCGTAGTGCGACGGGCGCAGCAGCTCGGTCATGCCCGCGTCGCAGATGACGTAGTTCTTCCCGCCGCTCTCCTTGCGGTAGAGGACCCGCGTCACGAGCGTGCCCGCGGCCGCGACGAAGAACCGCCCCGGCTCCACGAGCAGTTCGGCGCCGAGCGCGTTCGCCGCGGCCGTCACGATCGCCCCGTAGGCGGCGAGGTCGGGCTCGTCGCCGCCGTCGTACGGCACCGGCAGGCCGCCCCCGGCATCCAGGTAGCGGATCGGCGCGCCGGACTGCCGCAGCGCGCGCGAGAGCTCCACGAGCCGCGCCGTCCCCTCGCGGTAGGCCTCGAACGACTCGAGCTGCGAGCCCACGTGCATGTCGACGGCCTCCAGCACGACGTTCGGGAGGCCGATCGCGATCCGCCCGACCGCCTCCGCCTCGTCGATCGGGATGCCGAACTTGTGCCCCTTCTCGCCGGTCGCGATGTAGTGGTGGGCGTTGCGCACGTCCACCTCGGGGTTCACGCGCAGCCCCACGCGGGCCTCGCGCCCGAGCTCCACGGCCAGCTTCGAGACCAGCCGCAACTCGGCGAGCGACTCCACGTTGATCAGCTTCACGCCGGCCGTGATCGCCTCGCGCAGCTCGCGCTCCTGCTTCCCGACGCCGCCGAAGAGGATCTCGTCGGGGCGGAAGCCCGCGCGGAGCGCCCGGTAGAGCTCCCCGCCCGAGACCACGTCGACGCCGCTCCCCGCCTCGCGCAGCACGCCAAGGATCCCGCGGCAGGCGTTCGCCTTGAGCGAGTAGTGGATGCGGTGCGGGGCCGCAGCGAGCGCGGCGTCCAGCCGCGCGTACCGGTCGCGGATCGTGCCGGCCGAATAGACGTAGGCCGGCGTCCCGGCCTCGAGCGCGATCCGCTCGAGCGGCACGCCCTCGCAGTGCAGCGCGCCGTCACGGGCGCCGACCCCCCGCATCAGTAGGCCTTCGCCCAGATGACCTCATGCCGGGCCGGCTCGCCGGTGACGAGGCAGGTCCGCGGCGCCTCGGCCGAGCGGAACTCGGGGTCCGGGATGCACCGGATCGTGGCCTTGGTCTCCTCCTTCACGCGCGCCTCGATGGCCGGGTCGCCGTTCCATCCCGCGTACACGAAGCCGCCCGGCCCGTCCATGATCTCCTGGAACCGCGCGTACGACGTGACGCCCCGGTGCGAGTTCGCCTCGCGGCGCGCCTTGGCGGCGGCGAGGAGGTCGGCCTGGATGGTCTCGAGGAGCTTCGCCACCTGCTCGGGGAGTCCCGCCATCGGGAGCGCCGCCTTGGCCCGCGTGTCGCGCCGCGCCGAGAAGACCGAGCCCTTCTCGAGGTCCTTGGGCCCGATCTCCAGCCGCAGCGGGATGCCGCGCATCTCGTGCTCGTAGTACTTGGCGCCGGGCTTGATGCCCTCGCGGGCGTCGACGGTCACGCGCAGGCGGTCGGTCGCGCCCCGGCCGGTCCACGCCGTGAGCTCCGCCTTGGCGCGGTGCGCCGCCTCGGTGACGCGCGCCTTCTCCTCGTCCGTCTTGTAGATCGGGATGATCACGACCTCGACCGGCGCGAGGCGCGGCGGCGTGACGAGGCCGTTGTCGTCGGAGTGCGTCATCACGAGGCCGCCGACCATGCGCGTCGAGACGCCCCACGACGTGTTCCAGGCGAACGCCATCTCGCCGTTCTCCGCCTGGAACTTGAGGTCGAAGGCCTTCGCGAAGTTCTGCCCGAGGTTGTGCGAGGTGCCGGCCTGCAGTGCCTTGTTGTCCTGCATCATCGCCTCGCAGGAGTAGGTGCGGAGCGCCCCGGCGAACTTCTCGCTCTCGGTCTTCTGGCCGGTCACCACCGGCATCGCGATCCACTGCTCCATGAACTCGCGGTAGACGCCGAGCATGCGGCGCGCCTCCTCCTCGGCCTCGGCCTCGGTGGCGTGCGCCGTGTGCCCCTCCTGCCAGAGGAACTCGAGCGTGCGGAGGAAGAGCCGCGTGCGCATCTCCCAGCGCACCACGTTCGCCCACTGGTTCATCAGGATCGGCAGGTCGCGGTACGACTGGACCCACTTGGCGAACATGTGGTAGATGATGGTCTCCGACGTGGGCCGGACGACGAGCGGCTCCTCGAGCACCTTGCCGCCGCCGTGCGTGACCACCGCCGTCTCGGGCGCGAACCCCTCGACGTGCTGTGCCTCCTTGTGCAGGAAGCTCTGGGGGATGAAGAGCGGGAAGTACGCGTTCTGGTGCCCGGTCGCCTTGAACATGTCGTCGAGCGCGCGCTGCATCCGCTCCCAGATGCCGTACCCGTTGGGGCGGATGACCATCGAACCCTTGACGGGCGAGTAGTCGGCCAGCTCCGCGCGGAGCACGAGTTCGTTGTACCACGCGCTGAAGTCCTCGGCGCGGGTGGTGAGCTTCTTGTCGTCAGCCATGGGTCGAGCCGAGGGGGCCTGAGGGGTCGGACGCGCCGGCGGCGCGGGCCGCGTGGCGCTGCTGGTGGAGCCAGTCGCGGAGGCGCTGCATCGTCGCCGGGTCGCCGCCGAGCACGGCCGTGGTGTCCATCGCGAGGGTCGGCGCGCCCTTCATGGGCCCGAGGAGGCTCACCGCCTCGGTGGCGCCCGTCTCGGTGAAGAGGATCGCGGCGGTCACGCCCGCCTTGCGCGCGCCGTCGACCTGGTTCCGCGTCGCCTGCCCCAGGTAGCGCTCGGCGTTGAGGCCGTGCGCCACGCTGAAGCCCGCGGCGCGGAGAGCCGTCACGAGCCGGAGCGCCTGGGCGAACCCGGCGGCGGCGGCCCCGTTGCCGGCGACCAGGTGCAGGTCGACCGCGTCGTCGCCCGCGGGCGGGAAGAGCCCGCGGTCGGCGAGGAGCTCGCCGAGCACCACGTCGCCCATGCCGAAGCCGAGCGCGGGGAGGTCGGCACCGCCCAGCGCCTTGAGCAGCGTGTCGTACCGGCCCCCGCCGCAGATCGCACGCAGCTCACCGCGCGCGTCGAAGAGCTCGAAGACGATGCCGGTGTAGTACGCGAGCCCGCGGACGATCGACAGGTCGAGCACGACCCACTCGCGCACCCCGAGCGCGTCGAGGTGACCGAGGTACGACTCGACGGTCGCGAGCGCCTGCTCCGCCTCGGTCGGCAGGGCCAGGCCCTCCGCGGCCGCGAAGGCGCGGAGCGCCGCCGGCGAGGTCGCCGCGGCCTGCAGCCGGAGCAGCCGCCCGGCGATGTCCCCATCGGCGGTGAACGGCGCGAGCTTCTCGTTCAGGGCCTGCTCCGCGGCCACGAGCGGCGTGCGCCCGAGCTTGTCGAAGGTCGCGAACACAGGCGCGATCGCCTCGTCGGGCAGGCCGTGCGCGCGCACGAGCGCGGTCGTGAGCCGCCGGTCGCTCACCCGTGCCCGCACGTCCGCGCTCGTGAGCCCGAGTTCGCGCATCACGTCGATCGCCACCGCGAGCAGCTCCGCGTCGGCGAGCTCGCTCGCCTCGCCCACGATGTCGACGTTCAGCTGGTAGTGCTCGCGCAGCCGCCCGCGCTGCGCCCGCTCGTAGCGGAAGAGCTGGGGGAGCGAGAACCAGCGGACCGGCTTGCGCAGCGCGGCGGCGCGCGCCCCGACCATGCGCGCGAAGGTCGGCGTCATCTCCGGCCGCAGCGCCACCTCGCGCCCGCCCTTGTCCGTGAAGTTGTACAGCTGCCCCACGATCTCGTCGCCGCTCTTGCGCGTGTACAGGTCGAGCGGCTCCAGCGGGGGACCGTCGTACTCGACGAAGGCGTACTTGCGCGCTACGGCCCGCCAGGCGCGGAAGATGTGCGCGCGGCGGGCCAGCTCGTCAGGGTAGAAATCGCGGAATCCGGGTAGTGCTCCACCACTCATCCGGGCAATCTAGCCGGGCGCCGGAGGCACCTGCAATCGCGCCATGGCGTCGCCGACGGTGTGGAACGACCCGGTCACGAGCACCGTCGCGCCGCGGGTGGGCGCGAGCGCCAGCGCCCGGTCGAAATCCGGCTCGAGGTCCGCCCGCCACCCCTCACCGGTGGCGAAGGCGAGCGCCTCCGCGGACGACCAGGCGCGGCTCGCGGGCGCCGTCGGGGCGTTGGTGAGCACGAACCGGTCGACCACCGGCGCGAGCGCCCGCAGCATGCCCCGCCAGTCCTTGTCGCCAAGCACGCTCACCAGCGCGACGACCGGGGCCGCCGGGGCCACCGCCCGCAGCGTCTCCGCGGTCACGCCGGCGCCGTCGGGATTGTGCGCAACGTCGAAGATCCAGTCACCGTGCCGCGAGAAACGGCCGGGGAGGCGCACCGTGGCGAGCGCGGGGATCGCCTCGGCGCCCCCCACGCGGAGGGGCCCCGGGATCGCGTCCAGCATGGTCAGCGCCACGAGCGCGTTGCGCGCCTGGTGTCGTCCCGGCAGCGCCGTGCAGACCTCCAGCGGCGCGCCGGCGGCGCGCTCCCAGCGGAAACAGGTCCCCTCCGCGGTGACGCGGACCTCGACCGGCTGCCCCTCTTCCGCCACGAGACGGACGGGCGTCGCGCCGCGCCGGTGCGCCTCGGCGGCGAGGAGCGCGCGGATGGCAGGATCGGGCTCGCCGACCACCGCCGGCACCCCGGCCTTGTAGATGCCGGCCTTCTCCGGTGCGATCGCCTCGACCGTCGTGCCGAGCCAGTCCGTGTGGTCGAGCGCGATGCCCGTGACCCCCGCCACGAGCGGCGTGAGCACATTGGTCGCGTCGAGCCGCCCCCCCAGCCCGGTCTCGATCACCGCCACGTCGACCTCGGCCTCGGCGAAGAGGTCGAACGCCATCGCCGTCGTCGCCTCGAAGAAGGTCGCGCCCAGGCGCTCCACGGTGGGCGTCCAGCGGTCGAGGAACGCGACGATGGCCTCCTCGCCCACGGGGCGCCCGTCGATGAGGAAGCGCTCCCGGAAGTCGACGAGGTGCGGCGACGTGTACTTCGCCACGCGGAGCCCGCGCGCGCGCAGCACCGCTTCCAGGGTCGCGCACACGCTCCCCTTGCCGTTGGTGCCCGCGACGTGGAGCGTGCGCAGCCGCCGGTGCGGGTCGCCGAGCGCGGCGAGGAAGGCCTCGACGCGCTCCAGGCCCAACTTCCATTGTCCTGTGGTCCGCGCGAAGAGGAAGTCGAGCGCCGCGCGGTAGCTTCGGCCGCTCAGCTGGACGCCCACCCCGTGGCCGCGGGCTTGCCGCTCATGTGCCGCAGGAGCTGCCCCACGGTGCGCTTGAGCTGGTGCCGATGCACCACGCGGTCGACCATCCCGTGCGTGAGCAGGAACTCGGCCGTCTGGAAGCCCTCCGGCAGGTCCTGCCCGAGGGTCTGCTTGATGACGCGCGGGCCGGCGAAGCCGATCACCGCGCCGGGCTCGGCGAGGATCGCGTCGCCGAGCATCGCGTAGCTCGCGCTCACCCCGCCGGTCGTCGGGTTGGTGAGGATGGAGACGTAGGGGATGCGCCGTTCCGCGAGCTGCGACAGCATCGCCGAGGTCTTCGCCATCTGCATCAGCGACAGCACGCCCTCCTGCATGCGCGCGCCGCCGGACGACGAGAGCACGATCAGCGGCCACTTCTTCTCGAGCGAGCGCTGCCCCAGCCGCGCGATCTTCTCGCCGACCACGGACCCCATCGACCCGCCCATGAAGGCGAAGTCCATGACGCCCAGGTTGACGGGCATCTGGTCCATGGTCCCGGAGACCGTCAGGATCGCGTCGTGGTCCCCGGCGGACTTGAGCGCCTTCTTGAGGCGGTTCGGGTACTCGGGGAACTCGAGCGGGTCCACCGACGCGAGCTCGATGTCCTTCTCCTCGAGCGAGCCCTCGTCGAGCAGCAGCGCCGCGTACTCGTGCGCCCGGAAGCGGCGATGGTGGTCGCAGCTGGGGCAGACGTTCGCGTTGCGCGCGAACTTCTCGCGGATGTCGGTGTGGCCGCAGGCCTCGCACTTCTCCCAGACATCGGGGGGGATCTCGAGGCGCTCCGTCCGCGGGGGACGGGGCTTCTTCTCTTTCCGGAACCAAGCCATGGGGGGAAAGGTGCGGGGCCCCCGCCAGCCGGGCAAGCGGCCGCCGCCTAGATCACCAGCCCATCGGCCTTGCCGCGTCCCTCGCTGCTGATGAGCATCAGGATGCCCACCGCCATCCAGCAGGCCAGCATGAACGACCCGCCGTAGCTGAAGAACGGCAGCGGGATGCCCGTGATCGGCATGAGCCCCACGGTCATCCCCACGTTCACGATGATGTGCGTGAACCACGCCGCGGTGAGGCCGAACGCGGTGAGCGACGCGAACGGGTTCGCCGAGCGCGCCGCGACGCGGATCGTCCGCAGCAGGAGCACGCAATAGAGCCCGAGCGCGAGCGTGACGCCGAGGAAGCCGAGCTCCTCGCCTACGACGGGGAAGATGAAGTCGGTGTGCTGCTCCGGCAGGAAGGCCAGCCGTTTCTGGCTCCCGTCGGTGAACCCCTTGCCGAAGAGCCCGCCCGAGCCGATCGCGACCTGCGACTGGATCACGTGGTAGCCGGAGGCCCGCGGATCCGCCGAGGGATCGAGGAAGACGAGCAGGCGGCGCTGCTGGTAGGGGTTGAGCCGCTCCCACAGGAGCGGCGCGATCACGCCCATCATGAAGTTCGCCACCGCGAGCGCCGTCACCTCGAGCCAGGGCGGCCGCTTCCAGTAGAGGAGCGCCGCGAACAGGAACGCCCAGGCCCCCCAGAGCCCCGTGCTGAACGCGAGCACCAGGCTGATCCCCGGGCTCGCCGCCATCACCAGCAGCGGCCACGAGACGCCGCTCCAGTACAGCATGGCGAAGAAGATCCCGATGAACACGATGCCGGTGCCGAGGTCCGGCTGCGCCATGATCAGCAGCCAGGGCACGAGCGTCACGGCCGCCGGGCGCCAGAGCCCGAACAGCGAGGTGGGCGCCATCCGCTGCGCGCTCAGCACGCGCGCCAGCATCAGCACCACGGCGATCTTCGCCAGTTCCGACGGCTGCCCGAGCCGCACGCCGCCGATCGCGAGCCAGCTCTTGGTGCTCGCCGCGGTGCCCGCGCCCTTCCCGATGAACAGCAGCAGCAGGAGCATCACGCACGCGCCCAGGTAGACCCAGACCGACCCCCACTCGAGGAACCGGACGGAGGTCCGCGAGATCCCGTACGCCACGCCCGCGCCGAGGAGGAACCAGACGAACTGCGTGCGCCAGATCCCGCCGACGAAGCTCGGCACGTCGGTCTGGCCCGCCGAGTAGACCATCGCGATCCCGAACGCCGTCAGCAGCAGCGCCAGCGTCGGCAGCGGCCAGTCCGAGGGGAGCCGCGGCGTGCTCATTCGCCCTCCGTCTCCGGCATCGCCACGACGCGCTGCTTCAGGTGGGCCTCCATGATCCGCGTCGCGATGCGCGCCGCCCGCGAGCCGTGCCCGCCGAACTCGAGCATCACCGCGACGACGATCTTCGGGTCGTTCGCCGGCGCGTAGCCCACGAACCAGGCATGGTCGTTCACCGCGTCCTGCGCGTTCTGCGCCGTTCCCGTCTTCCCCGCCACCGCGATCCCCTGCAGCCGCGATCCGGCCGCCGTGCCGCGGCCGACCACGTTCGTCAACGCGTCCTGGAGCGCCCGCAGCTGCGCCGGCGTGAGCGCGAACAGGCGCTGCCGCTCGGCCTGCCCGCGGACGATCTCCGGCCGCGCGGCCTGCCCGTCCGTCGCGAGCGCCGTGTAGAAGCGCGCCATGTTCACCACCGTCTGCGAGTTCTCCCCCTGCCCGATCGAGAGGTTGAGCGTCACCGCGTTGCTCCACCCCTGGGGCCCGAACCGCTCGTCGTAGTACCGCTTGGGCGGGTCGGTCGGGAACAGCGGGCGGTTCTCGGCCGGCAGGTCGATCCCGCTGCGCTCGCGCGAGCCGAGCTTGATCCCGCCCGCGATCAACCGGTTGAGGCCGATCTTCAGGCCCAGCTGGTAGAAGTAGACATCGCACGAATGCTCGATCGCCTCGGCGAGCGTCACGTCGCCGTGCCCCTGCCGGTCCCAGCAGCGGAAGTACCGGTTCCCGTACTGGTAGCCGCCCGTGCAGGGCGTCGTCATGTGGTCGTCGATGTCGACGAGCCCCGCCTCCATCCCGATGATCGCGGTGGCCAGCTTCCAGACCGACCCGGGCGGGTACGTGCCCTTGATCGCCTTGTTGTACAGCGGCTTTCGCTCGTCGGACTGCAGGGCCTGCCAGTACCCGTACGGGATCCCGCCGATGAACCGGTTCGGGTCGAAGGTCGGCGCCGAGTGGAGCGCGAGCACCTCCCCCGACCGCGGCTCCATCGCCACCACCCCGCCGATGAGCGAATCGCCGAAGATGCCGGCCACGAAACGCTGCAGGTCGAGGTCGATGTTGGTGTACAGCGGCGGCGGCGCCTCCGGCGTCAGGTCCTCGCGCGCGTCCTCGCGCACCACGCGCCCGCGCGCGTCCACCTCGACGAAGCGCACCCCCTCGCGCCCGCGCAGCCGCCCCTCGTACTGGCGCTCGATGCCGTCCTTCCCCACCTGCTGGCCGGCCTTGTACTCGCCGAACTCCGGCTGCGCCAGCTCCCCGTCGCTCACCTCGCCCGTGTAGCCGACCAGCGCGGAGACCGCCGGGCCGTCGGGATAGTAGCGCTTGGGCGACGACTGGATGATCAGCCCCGGGAACTCCACCCGGCGCTCCTCGAGCACCGACACGAGCTCGAACGGCGCATCGCCGAAGAGCACCGTGGGGCGCGTCCGGTCCCGCCGGTAGCGGCGCACCGCCGCCCCCACCTGCTCCGGCGTCACCGGCATCAGTTCGCCGATCCGCCGCATCGTCGTCCGCAGCGAGTCCTCGTTGCGCGCGAGGAGCGAGATCGAGTAGCCGGGCAGGTTGTCCGCGATCACCTTGCCGTTGCGGTCGTAGATGATCCCGCGCGGCGCCGGCAGCGGGATCTCGCGCAGCCGGTTCTCCTCGGACGCGAGCGTGTACCGCGCGTTCTGCAGCACCTGCGTCCGGAAGAAGGCCGCCAGGAGGAGCACGAAGCCGCCGAAGAGCACGCCCGACGCGATCCGCGCCCGCTGCTGCACGAGGTTCGGATGGAAGCTCATGCGCGCCGCCGCTCGAGCGTCGGCCGCACCACCGCCATCACCAGGAGGCCCGCGACCGCCGTCACCACCGCCGCCAGCGGCGTCCAGAGGAAGAGCTGCGCCAGCAGCGCCCCGCCGGTCAGCCGGCGCTCCACGAGCAGCAGCACCCAGTCGAACGCCAGCTTCCCGCCGAACACGAAGACCGCGTTGAGCAGCAGGTTGTCGGCGAAGAACGCCGCCTTGAGCCGCGAGGCCGTGAACCCGACGAGCGTCATCGCGAGGGCGCCCGCCCCGAGCGACTCCGGAGCGAGCGCGTCGGACACCAGGCCCACCAGGAAGCCCACGAGCGCCGCGCCCCCCGGCCGCACGCGGACCGCGACCACGAGCACCGCGATCGTGAGGAAGTCGATCCCCGCGCGCCAATCGAGGATCGGCCGCAGCGAGAAGTGCAGCGCGACGAGCGCGCTCACCACCGTCAGCACGGCCAGCGTCCGGCCCATCGGCATCAGGGGCGCCCTCCGGTCGGGGGGCGGACCGCGGCCGCCGCGCTGTCCGCCCGCGGCGGCGCCGCCGGCGCGATCCCCGCCGGCTGCGGGCGGGGCCCG
>CAZPJF010000106.1:0-10075 GCA_964586095.1 uncultured Gemmatimonas sp.
GGCCCCCACCTGCGCGAGCGCGAGGTCGCCGCGCGGCGCCATGCGCACGCGCGACGCGTTGGGCGGCGTCCCGCCGCCCGGCCCGGCGGCCCCGGTGACGCGCACATGCGCCTTCTGGTCCGTGCCGTCCCAGCGGAACGAGACGAGTCCCTCGCCGCCCGCGTAGGCATAGATGCGCGTGGTGTCCGTGGTGAAGTGCGGGTCGTCCACGTCGCCGCTCCGGATGCGCGTCACCGGCCCGCCGTCGGCGCTCAGCCACACCAGGCGCGCGCTCTGCCCGCCGCCGAAGCGCTGGATCGCCTCGCGCAGCTCGCGCGCGTCGGCCATGAGCGCGACGAGGCGGCGGCCGTCCGGCGCCCACGCGGTGCTCGTGTAGACCGCGACCTCGCGTGTGAGGCGCACCGGCTGCCCGCGGCCGTCGGCGCGGATCTTGTGGATGTGCCCGCCGCCCTCGCTCCAGGTCACGTACGCGATCCACTGCCCGTCCGGGGACCAGGTGGGGTGGAACTCGCCGTCGGCCGCGCTCGTGAGGCGCCGCGGCACGCCCTCGGGGAGGTCCATCACGTAGAGGTCGCCGAGCGCGGAGAAGGCGAGCCGGCGTCCGTCGGGCGAGGGCGCCGCGTCGCGGATCTGCCGCGCCACGAAGGTGGGGGTGTCCTCGATCGGGTACTGGAACCTCACCTCGGGGCCGATCGCGAGGTCGACGTCCACGGAGAACGGGATCCGTTCCGCCGCGCTCCCGTCGACCGGGACGCGCCAGAGCCCGCCGCCGTAGCTGATCACGACCGCGCGGCCGTCGGGCGTGAAGTCATAGCCCGGGAGCGCGTCGGTCTCGATGTGCGCCTCCTGGTTGTCGCGCTGGATCGGGTACGCGAGCCAGCGCTCCTCGCCCGTCGCGAGTTCGCGGAGCCGCAGCCCCGTCCTCGCATCGTGGCGGCTCCCGTACGCGAGCCACTTCCCGTCCGGCGAGATCGCGGGGCGGAACGCCGAGCCGTACCGCGCGGTCATCGTCGTCCGCGCGCCGGACTCGCGATCGTACGCCACGAGCTGGTACTGCGGCATGATCGCGTTGTACTGCCAGGCGCCGGCGCGCTGCGCGAACCAGATCGTGCGGCCGTCGGGCGCGAAGGCCGCGCCGAGCGTCGCCTGGCCCGCCGGCTCGCGCACCACCTGCACGCCCGACCCGCCGTCCACGTGGTAGAGGAAGAGCTTCGGGCCGCCGGTCACCGAGCGACTCACCACGACGTACTTGCCGTCGGGCGCCCACTCCGGCGAGATGAAGGCGTCCTCGGTCGAGCGCGTCACCTGCACGGTGTCGCGTGCGTTGGCGGTGATGATCCAGACGTTGTCGTTCCCGCTCCGGTCGGACAGGAACACGATGCGGCGCCCGTCCGGGCTCCAGCGCGGCTGCGCGTCGTGCGCCATGCCGCTCGTGAGGCGCGTCGCGCGTCCCCCCGCGATGGGCACCGTGTACAGGTCGCCCAGGAGGTCGAAGACGAGCGTGCGCCCGTCGGGGCTCACGTCGACCGACATCCAGGAGCCCTCGGTGGTCGTGAAGCGCGCATGCCGCGCGGCCTCGAGCGGGAGCGGGTCGCGCGAGGCGGCGCGCGCGGCCGGAGCCTGCGCGGCGAGGGCCGCCGGAAGGAGCGTGCACGCGAGGGCGGCGACGAGACGCGGGGTCGGGTGGGGCATCGGCACTCCAGGGGCGGGCGGTGGCGCGGGGAACGGTCCGGGCCAACTTACGTCCGTGGCTGCGCGGCTGACACCGGCCCCGCTGGCCGGTCGTAGGATTCCGCAGCCCCCAGCGCCGCCTCCGGCGGCAAGGAACTTCTATATGGAAGAGTTCAAGGTCTCCGGCGCCAAGCTCATGGCGAAGCTCAAGGAGCTCATCCACGAGGGGAACGTCCGCCGGGTGATCCTCCGGAACCCCGAGGGGCGAACGCTGCTCGACATGCCGCTCACCGCCGGCATCGCCGGCGCCGCGCTCCTGCCCTTCTGGGCGGCGGTCGGCGCCGTCGCGGTGCTCGCGACCGACTACTCGGTGCTCATCGAGCGCGACCCGGATACGGCGGTCACCAAGCCGTCCTGAGCGGAACGCGGGCGGCGGCCGTACGGGCGATGACGGTCGACACACCGCACGTCCCGCCGCGAGCGCGGGGTGCGGTTTCGCCCCCGAACGCGGGTAAGGCAGGCATGAACGATGCGGGCTACTCGGGCACTCCCCTCGCGCAGAAGCTCGGCATCAAGGACGGCGCCCGCGTCTTCCTGTGGGACGCGCCGAGCGAGTATCGCGACCTCGTCGCCCCGCTCCCGCCCGGCGTGCGGTTCGCGCGCGGGCTCGACTCCGACGTGGACCTGGTGCACGTGTTCGTGACCGCCCGCTCCATGCTCGAGCGCGCCCTCCGCACCCTGCGCAGCACGCTGCGCGCCCAGGCGGTGGTCTGGGTCTCGTGGCCCAAGAAGGCCTCGCGCGTGCGGACCGACGTCACCGAGGACGTGATCCGCCAGGTCGCGCTGCCCATGGGCTGGGTCGACGTGAAGGTCTGCGCGGTCGACGAGGTCTGGTCCGGCCTCAAGCTCGTCGTGCGCGTGGCGGAGCGCTGATGCGTCGAGGCGGCGTGCCGCGCGTCCCCGGGCTGGTGCCCGCACCGACCTTCGTGCTGGTGCTCGCCGCGCTCCTCGCGCCGCGGACGCTCGCCGCACAGGGTGCTCCGGTGCCGCCGCCGCCCGCCTGCGCCGCCGCCGAGTACCGCCAGTTCGACTTCTGGCTCGGCGACTGGACCGTCACCGACAGCGCCGGGACACGCGCACTCGGCAGCAGCCGGATCTCGCGCGAGGAGGGCGGGTGCCTGCTGCGTGAGCAGTGGACCGGCGCCGGCGGTTCCACGGGACAAAGCCTCAATGCCTACGACCGCTTCGCGCGCGAGTGGCGCCAGCACTGGGTCGGCAACGACGGGCTGGTGCTGCACCTGCGCGGCGGACTGCGCGACGGCCGCATGGTGCTCGAGGGGAACCTCCAGGCCCGGGGCGGCGGCACCCAGCGCAACCGGATCACCTGGAGCCTCGAGCCGGACGGGCGCGTGCGGCAGCGCTGGGAGACGAGCACGGACGCCGGGGCCACCTGGCAGTCCAGCTTCGACGGCTGGTATCGGCGGCGCTGACGCGCGCCCGCGCGCGTCGGAGGCGGGGCGTCGGCCTCGGGGCCGTCGAGCCGGCGGACTGAAACCCGGCTCCGGCGTCCGCCGGTAGTCGAGAGGGTCGGACAAACGCTTTCCGTTCGGGTGCTGTCCAATCCCCGGATGCGCCGCCCGCTCCCCCGTCCCCGCCCCTGATGCAGAACCTGGCCATCGCCGCGCGCATGCTCCTCAAGACGCCGTTCGTCACGGCGATCGCGGCCCTCTCCCTCGCGCTCGGGATCGGCGCCAACTCGGCGATCTTCTCGCTCTTCGACCAGATCCTCCTGAGCCCGCTCCCGGTCCCGAGCCCGTCCGCGCTCGTCAACCTCGGGGCGCCCGGGCCGAAGCCCGGGATGCAGAGCTGCTCGCAGGCCGGGAGCTGCGACGTCGTCTTCTCGTATCCGATGTTCCGCGACCTCGAGCGGACGCAGACGGTGCTCACGGGGCTCGCCGCGCACGTCTCGTTCGGGGCGAGCCTGTCCGTGGAGAACGAGCCGATGAGCGGGCGCGGGATGCTCGTGTCGGGTTCGTACTTCCCCACGCTGCAGGTGCAGCCGGCGCTGGGCCGGCTCCTCACGCCGGCGGACGACCAGGAGCTCGGCGGCGCGTACGTGCTCGTGCTGAGCCACGCCTTCTGGCAGGACCGGTTCGGCGGCGCCCCGGACGTCGTCGGCAAGACCATGGTCGTGAACGGCCGCACCTTCTCCATCCTCGGCGTCGCACCGGAGGGGTTCGAGGGCACGACGCTCGGAGCGCGGCCGCAGGTCTACGTCCCGCTCACCATGTGGGCGGCGATCACCGGCTCCACGAACTCGCGCTTCGAGCGGCGCAACGCGTACTGGCTCTACCTGTTCGGGCGCCGCAAGCCCGACGCGACGCTCGCCCAGGTCGACGCCGCGCTCAACGGGCTCTACCAGCCGATCGTGAACGAGGTCGAGGTGCCGCTCCAGCAGGGGATGAGCGACCAGACCATGCAGCGCTTCCGCGCCAAGCGCCTGACGGTGGAGCCGGGGGCGCGCGGGCAGAGCTCCGTGCACGGGGAGGCGCGGACGCCGCTCCTGCTGCTCTTCGCGGTGACGGGCGTGGTGCTGCTGATCGCCTGCGCGAACATCGCGAACCTCCTGCTCGCACGCGGCGCGGGGCGCGCGTCCGAGATGGGCGTGCGCCTCGCGCTGGGCGCCACGCGGCGGCAGCTCGTGCAGCTGCTCCTCACGGAGTCGGTGCTGCTGGCGCTGCTCGGCGGCCTCGCGAGCCTCTTCGTGGCGCAGTGGACGCTCGCGGCGATCGGCGGGCTCATGCCGTCCGACGCGATCGAGACGCTGCGGTTCGAGCTGCAGCCGACGGTCGTGCTCTTCGCCGCGGCGCTCGCGGTCGTCACCGGGCTGGTGTTCGGGCTCTTCCCGGCGCTGCACAGCACGCGGAGCGACCTGATCTCGGTGATCCGCGCCGGGGCGGGGCAGCTCACCGGCGGCAAGGCGGCCGCGCGCTTCCGCGCGGCGCTCGTGACGGCGCAGATCACCCTCTCGATGGCGCTGCTCGTCTCGGCCGGGCTCTTCCTCAAGAGCCTCGTGAACGTGAGCCGGGTGGACCTCGGCGTCGACATCGACCGGTTCGCCACGTTCGCGCTCTCGCCGAGCCGCGCGGGCTACGACTCCGTCCGGGCCGCGGTCTACCTGCAGCGCGTCGAGGAGGAGCTGGGGAGCATCCCGGGCGTCACCGGCGTCACCTCGGCCGTGGTCCCGCTCATCGCGGGGAGCAACTGGGGGACCGACGTGTTCGTGCAGGGGTTCGAGCGCGGCCCGGACGTGGACAACAACAGCCGGTTCAACATGACCGGGCCCGGCTACTTCCAGACGCTGGGTGTCGCGCTCCTCGCGGGGCGCGACTTCACCGCCTCCGACCTCCGCGGCGGGAGCCGCGTCGCGATCGTGAACGAGACCTTCGCACGCAAGTTCAAGCTGGGGCGCGACGCGGTGGGGAAGTTCATGACCGACGACACCGACCGCGACTCCCTCGACATCCAGATCGTGGGGCTGATCCCCGACATCAAGTACTCCGACGTGAAGGACTCGGTGCCGCCGGTCTTCTACACGCCGTGGCGGCAGGCGTCCGACGTGGGGGAGCTGTACTACTACGTGAAGTCGAGCCTGCCGCCGGAGCAGGTGCTCGCGAGCATCCGCGAGGTCGTCAAGCGGATCGACGCGACGGTGCCGGTGGAGGAGCTCAAGACGATGCCGCAGCAGATCCGCGAGAACGTGTTCCTCGACCGCATGATCTCGATCCTCTCGGCGTCCTTCGCAGTGCTCGCGACGCTGCTGGCGGGTGTCGGGCTGTACGGCGTGCTCGCGTACTCGGTCGCGCAGCGCACGCGCGAGATCGGCGTGCGGATGGCGCTCGGCGCCGACGCGGCCGCGGTGCGGGGGATGGTGCTGCGGCAGGTGGCGACGATGACGGTGGTCGGCGGCGCGCTCGGCGTGACTGCGGCGCTCGCCCTCGGCAAGGCCGCGCGGTCGCTCCTCTTCGGGCTCGAGGGGCACGACCCGTTCGTGTTCACGCTGAGCGTGCTGCTCCTCGCGCTCGTGGCGCTCGCGGCGGGGTTCATCCCCGCGCGCCGCGCCGCGCAGGTCGACCCCATGCACGCCCTCCGCTATGACTGACGCCCGGACGGCAGGATCGCTCCTCGCGCCCGCCGCGCTCGTGCAGGACCTGCGGTTCGCGCGCCGGATGGTGGCGAAGAGCCCCCTCTTCACGACCATCGTCGTCCTCACGCTCGCGCTCGGCATCGGGCTCAACACCGCGGTCTTCGCCGCGGTGGAGGCGCTGGTGCTCCGGCCCGCACCCGGCATCACGCGCCCGGGCGAGATCGTGCAGCTCTACCGCACGTGGCCGGGCCCGCAGCCGTACGGGTCGAACTCGGTCCCGCACTACCGGGACCTGCGCGCGCGCACCACCGATGTGTTCTCCGGCGTCGCCTCGTGGTCGTTCGAGAACTTCAGCATCAACCCGGGCGGGACGCCGACGCTGGTCTTCGGCCAGGTCGCGTCCGCGAACTACTTCGACCTCCTCGGCGTGCAGGCCGCGCGCGGCCGCGTCTTCACGCCGGACGAGGAGGAGGGCCGCGGGGCGCACCCCGTCATCGTGATCTCCGACGGCACCTGGCGGACCCTCTTCGGCGCCGACCCCGCGATCATCGGGCGCCAGGTGCCGCTCAACGGCCAGAACGTGACCATCGTCGGGGTCACGCCGCCGGGGTTCGGCGGCACCATGCCGATGGTGCGGCCGGCGCTCTGGATCCCGCTCACGCAGCTCGCGATGGTGCGCCCGGACGGCAACGCGCTGTTCGACGCGCGCGGGAACAACAGCTTCGACGTCTTCGCGCGCCTCCGGCCCGGGGTGGACGTGGCGCAGGCCCGCGCGCGGCTCGACGCGGTGGAGCTCGAGCTGCGGGCCGAGTTCCCGGAGCAGTACGAGGAGAGCGGCATCAACCTGGTGCGGATGGAGGAGGCCGGGATCCACCCCATGTTCCGGAGCGCGCAGGTCGGGCTCTCCGGGGTCGTGATGGCCGTGGTCGCGATCCTGCTGCTGATCGCGTGCGTGAACGTGGCGAACCTGTTCCTCGCGCGGTCGCGCGACCGCGCGCGCGAGATGGCGATCCGCCTCTCGCTGGGGGCGCGGCGGGCCGAGCTCGTGCGGCAGCTGCTCGTGGAGAGCCTGCTGTTCGCCGGGCTCGCCGGCGCGGCGGGCCTGCTCGTGGCGTGGTGGGCGATCGCGCTGACCAACCAGGTCTCGCTCCCGTTCGACATCGACTTCGCGCCGGACCTGCGGCTCAGCGCGCCGGTGCTGCTGTTCGCGTTCCTCGCGTCGCTCGCGACGGGGCTCGTCTTCGGGCTCGTGCCGGCGCTGCAGGCCACGCGGCCGTCCCTCATCCCGGCGCTCAAGGGCGAGGCACCCGCCGGCGAGCGCCGCTCGCGGCTCACGCAGTCGCTGGTCGTCGCGCAGATGGCCCTCTCGATCGTGCTGCTGGTCTGCGCCGGGCTCTTCCTCGAGAACCTCCGGGCGGCGACGTCGGTGGACAAGGGCTTCGTGGCCGACCGGCTGCTCATCGTCGACGTCGCGCCCGAACTGCAGGGCCACTCCCGCGCGGCGACGGAGCAGTTCGCACGCGAGCTGCGCTCGCGCCTCGGGGCCGACCCCCAGGTGCGGTCGGTCGCGATGATCAGCGACGTACCCCTCGGCTTCGGCGGCAGCGACCGCGGGATCGAGGTTCCCGGCTACGTCCCTGCCGAGAACGAGGGGATGTCGATCTTCTATGCGTCGGTGAGCCCGGGCTACTTCGCGACCATGGGGATCCCGCTGCGCGCCGGGCGCGAGTTCACCGACCGGGACGACTCGTCCGCGGTGCGGGCGGTGGTGGTCAACGAACGCTTCGTCCAGCGCTTCTTGACGGGGCAGGAGGCCGTGGGGCGAACGTTCCGGACCGCCGGCCGCGACTGGACGGTGGTGGGCGTGGTGCCCACCGGGAAGTACCGCCGGCTGGGCGAGGAGCCCACGGCGTTCATGTGGTTCCCGCAGGCGCAGCTCTGGCAGGGCGGCATGTCCATCATGATCCGGGCGGCGGGGGACCCGGAGGCGCTGATCCCCACGGTGCGGCGGGCCATCGCGGACTTCGACCCGAATCTTCCCCTTTCCAACGTCCGTACCATGGATGGGCACCTCGGGGTCGCGCTCCTGCCAGCGCGGGTCACCGGCATGGCGCTCGGCGTGTTCGGGCTGCTGGGCCTGCTCCTCGCCTCGGTGGGGATCTACGGGGTGATGGCCTACTCGGTGGCGCAGCGGACCCGTGAGATCGGCATCCGGATGGCGGTCGGTGCGGCCTCGACGGATGTTGTAGGGATGGTCATGAAGCAGGGCTTGACGCTGGTGCTGGTGGGGACCGTGCTGGGCCTCCTGGGCGCGGTCGCGGTGGCCCGCCTCATCGCCAGCCAGTTGTACGGCAACGCGCTCGACCCCCTGACGTTCACGCTGGTGCCGCTCGTGCTCATCGCGGTGGCGGCGGTCGCGACCTTCGCGCCCGCCCGCCGCGCGGCCACGGTGGACCCGGCGATCACCTTGAGAGCCGACTGATCCCGATGGACATCGCCCGCGCCCCCCAGAAGAAGACCGGCCGCAACATCGCCATCGGCGCCGGCGCCGCCGTGGTGCTCCTCGCGACCATCGCGCTCTCGCGCCTCGACCCGGCCGCGCCCACCGTGCAGCGGGTGGCGATCCTCATCGACTCGGTGCGGCAGGGCGACGTGGTGCGCGAGGTGCGCGGCCCGGGCACGCTGGTGCCCGAGCAGATCCGCTTCATCACCGCCCAGGCCTCGGCCCGCGTCGACCGCAAGTCGGTCGAGTCGGGCGACCGCGTGGGCGCCGGGCAGGTGCTGCTCGAGATGAGCAACCCCGACCTGCAGATCCAGACCATGCAGGCCGAGCAGCAGGTCCGGCAGGCGCAGATCGAGCTGCTCAACCTCAAGACGAACCTCCGGTCGGCGATCCTCACGCAGGAAGGCACGGTGGCGCAGGCGCGCACCGCGTGGATCAGCGCCTCGCAGGAGGCGCAGGCCGCGGATTCGCTCGTCAAGCTCAAGCTCATCTCGCCGTTCGAGGCGAACAACCGGAAGGCGCAGGCCGAGGAGGCCGAGGTGCGGCTGAAGGTCGAGCGCGAGCGGCTAGAGCTGCAGAAGGCGGCGATCGACTCCCAGATCGCGACGCAGACGGGCCAGGTCGCGCAGCTCGAGGCGATCGCCGAGCGCCAGCGCAACCGGCTCGGCTCCCTCAGCGTGCGCGCCCCGGAGAACGGCGTGCTGCAGGACCTCACGCTGCAGCTGGGCCAGTGGGTGCCCGAGGGAACCACCCTGGCGAAGGTCGTGCAGCCGGGCCGGCTGAAGGCGGTGCTCCGGATCCCGGAGTCGCAGGCGAAGGACGTGGTGCTCGGCCAGGCGGCGACGGTCGACACGCGGAACGGGATCGTGAAGGGGCGCGTGATCCGCAAGGACCCCGCCGCCATCCAGGGCACCGTGACGGTGGACGTCTCGCTCGACGGGCCGCTGCCGGCGGGCGCGGTCCCCGACCTCTCCGTCGACGGCACGATCCAGATCGAGCGGCTGAACAACGTCATCTACACGGGCCGTCCCGCGTTCGGCGCGGCGAGCGGGCAGGTGGGCCTGTTCAAGCTCGTGGACGGCGGTGCCGCGGCCATCCGCGTGCCCGTGACGCTCGGCCGGACCTCGGTGAACACCGTGGAGATCCTCGGCGGCCTCGCCGTCGGCGACCAGGTGATCCTGAGCGACATGACGCAGTACGCCGCGGTCGACCGCGTGCGCATCAAGTGACCCTTCCCCTCGCACCCTCACGGAGCCGGACATGATGAACCCGAACGCGTCGCCCCTCATCCAGATGACGGGGATCAAGAAGGTCTTCCTCACGGACGAGGTGGAGACGCACGCGCTGCAGGACATCCACTTCGAGATCAAGAAGGGGGAGTACGTCGCGATCTCCGGTCCCTCGGGCTGCGGCAAGACGACCCTGCTCTCGATCCTCGGCCTCCTCGACACGCCGAGCGACGGCGAGTACCTGCTCGAGGGGCAGCAGGTGGCGCGGCTCGCGCCGATCGAGCGCGCGCGGGTCCGCAACCGCCAGATCGGGTTCATCTTCCAGGCGTTCAACCTGATCGGTGACCTCACGGTGTTCGAGAACGTCGAGCTCCCGCTCACCTACCGCGACATGCCGGCGAGCGAGCGCAAGGACCGCGTGGCCGCCGCGCTCGAGCGGGTGGGGATGAGCCACCGGACGAAGCACTACCCGACGCAGCTCTCGGGCGGCCAGCAGCAGCGCGTGGCGGTGGCGCGCGCGGTGGC
>CAZPJF010000107.1:0-9950 GCA_964586095.1 uncultured Gemmatimonas sp.
CCCCCCCCACCCACCCCCCCGCCCCCCCCCGCCGCCCGCGCCCCCGGCTCCTCCCGGCCCTCCTCCTCCTCGGCGCCGGCGCCTGCGCGGCGCACCGCCAGCCGCCCGCCCCGGCGCCCGCCGAGGGCCGCACCGCCGACGGCATCGCCTTCGAGGTCCGCGGCGCGGGGGACCCGCTCCTCCTCGTCCACGGCGCCTTCCTCGACCGCCGGCAATGGGATCCCCAGCTGCCGCTCGGGCGCAGCCGCGCACTGGTCCGCTACGACACCCGCTGGCACGGCCGCTCCACCGGTGCCACCGCGCCCTTCTCCGCCGCGGAGGACGCGCGCGGCGTGCTCGACGCCCTCGAGCTCCACGCCGCCCATGTGGTCGGACTCTCCAACGGCGCGCGGATCGCCATCGACTTCGCCCTCGCGCATCCCGGGCGCGTCAGCTCGCTGATCCTCGTCTCCCCCGACGTGGAGGGATTCCAGCCGACGGAGCGTCCCGCGTTCTGGACGCGGATCGGCGAGGCGCTCGCGCGCGGGGACGCCGACGCCGCCGCGGGCGCCCTCGCCGAGTCGCCGGTCATGGCCGTCGCCGAGGGCGACACGGCCTGGGTCCGGACGATGGTGCGCGAGCACGCCCGCGTCTTCCGGGGCGACCGGCGGCTCGAGCGGCGCGGCGCGCCGCCGGCGCTCGAGCGACTCGGCGAGCTCCGCGTGCCCACCCTCGTCGTCATCGGCGCGGCCGACCTGCTGGACATCCGCCGTGCCGGCCGGGAGATTGCCCGGAGGATCCCGGGCGCGCGTCTCGTCGAGTTCCCGGACGCCCCGCACCTGCTGACCGTGACTGATGCGCGCCGGTTCAACCGGCTGGTCATCGAGTTCACCGGACGCGACCCCTCCCGATGACCCGCCGCACGCCGACGACCGCGCCCTCCCCGACGCCAGCCCCCGCCGACCTCGAACTCGCCGATCGCGTCCATGGCGCGGCCATCCGCCTGCTGCGGGCGCTCCGGACCTCCGACGATGCCGATGGCCTCACCGCGCCCCGCGCGTCGGCCCTCAGCGTGCTCGTCTTCGGCGGCCCGATGACGCTCGGCGCGCTCGCGGCGGCGGAGCAGGTGCGGCCACCGACGATGACCCGCCTCGTCCAGGAGATGGTCCGCGACGGCCTCGTGCGCGTGAAGGCGGACCCGGCCGACGGCCGCGTCCGGCAGGCCGAGGTCACGGCGAAGGGCCGCCAGCTGTTGCTCGAGGGCCGCGATCGCCGCGTGCGCCGGCTCGCCCAGCTCCTCGCGCGGTCGAGCGCGGCGGAGCGGCGCACCCTCGGCGCCGCCGCACGGCTCCTCCGCGAGCTCGCGCCGAAGCTCTGAGCCGGCCTTGCCCCGCCCCCGGGTGGCCGGGCCAGGGTGACGATACCTCGGTCACTGAGGTATTATCCCGCGGCGCTCCCCCACGGAGCGTTCGATCCGCGCGGCCCTCGCTCGAACCACCGGCGTGTTGCTCGCCCTCTCGTTCGCCGCGTCCGCGTACGACCGGACGGCCTCAGGGCGCCGCGCGGTGAATCCTGGCCCCGCGCCCTGCGTATGCTAGACTCAGACAGGTACCTTCACCTCCAGCCCCCGCACTCGATGCCCCGGTTCCGCGTCGTCGCCGCGCTCGTCGTCGCTCCCATCCTGCTCGCCGCCGCGCCGGCCGCCGCGCAGGTGCCGCAGCGCGCCTCCACCGACTCCTCCGCGGCCTGGCTCGCCGCCGTGATCGACCGCATCGGCGGCCAGGGCGCGCTCGAGGGCGTCGCCACGGTCCGCTATCGCTACCAGACGCTCTGGTATCGCCCGACGTGGGATCGCACGGTCTCCGGGCTCGTCCCGTTCGGCTCCGCGGAGGAGAACGTGGATGTCCGCGACTACCGCGCGAACGCGTGGCGGGTGGAGCGCCGGTTCGGCACCGACGCCGGGCCGCCGGCCATCGTGAACATCATCCGCGACTCCGTGGCCTCGACGGCCGGCCGCGGCGGTCTCGCGCCGCAGAACGCGGCCTACCTGGACGAGCGTGACGAGGTCTTCCTCGCCGCGCCCGAACGGCTGCTGCAGCGGCTCTCGGCGGACCCGCGAGGCACGCGGCTGCGCGCGCTGCGCGACACCGCGCTCGCCGGCCGGGTCCACCATGTGCTGGCGGCGGAAGTGGACGGTCGTCCCGTGCGGCTGTGGGTCTCCCGCGACGGGTTCCTCCGCGGCGTCGGCTATCAGGCGGCGCAGCCACTCGACTTCGGCCTCGCGGGGCTCGGGGCGATGGAGGTCGCGGTCTTCTATGACCAGTGGCGCGAGACGGCCGGGGTCGCCCTGCCCTGGCAGTACACCATCTTCCGGAGCGGGGAGCTCTACAAGCAGCTGCTCGTGCGCGGCCTGGAACTCAACCCGGCGCACCCCGCCGACAGCCTCGTCGTCGCCGACTCGATCCGGCAGCGCTTCCTCGCCGCGGGTCGCAGGGCCATGTACGACCTTCCGCACGATTCGGTCGTGACGTTCGCCGACGGGATCGTCGGATTCGCCGGCGTGGGCGTGCACCCCGGCGCGGTGCGCCTGCGTGACGGATGGATGATGGTGACCGCCGGCCCGGCCGACCTGACGGCCGAGCGGGCGCGCGCCGCGCTCGAACGACGCGGCGCGCCGGTCCGCGCGGTGCTGCTCGTGAGCACGAGCCCGACCGCCCTCGGCGGTTCGCGCGCGCTCGCGCGGGCCGGCGCGAAGTTCGTGCTCGCCTCGGGCAGCATGCGGGCCGCGCGCACGATGCTCGGCGACCTCGAGTCCGCCGCCCGGCCGTACACGCTCATCGCCGGCGGCTCCTGGATCACCGTCGCGGGCGACAGCGTCTGGGCGGAGGAGCTCGAGGTCCCTGATGCGGTCGGTGCGGTCCTCTTCTGGGTCCCGCGCCTCAAGTGGGCGTACCTCGGGCCGGTCGGCAGCCCCTGGCACCTGCGGCAGGCGCTCCGCGTCCTCGATGCGCGCGGCTTCGCGCCGCAGACGGTGGGCCTGGCGCAGGGCATCGCGACGCCGATCGCGACCGTCAGGGCCCGCGCGAATCCGCCGCGATGAGCCTCGCACGATGACGTCGCCGGCGCGCCGGACCGTCAAGGGCGTCCTCGCCGGGGGCGGGCTGCTGGTGGGCACCATGCTCGCGCTCGCGGGCGTGGCGATCGCCGCGGGCATGGTCGCTCGCGACCCGGCCGGTCGATTGGACCTCGGGCCGTGGCTCGTCCTCGAGATCGTCGGGGGCGCCGCCGTCAGCGTGTTCGCGGGGGCGCTCAGCCGGCGAATCGCCCAGTCGAACCGTGGCCCGCTCGTTCTGGCCCTCTGTGCGTTCACGGTCGGGCTGCTCGAGGCCGCCCAGCTCCTCGGCTACAGCGCGCGTGCGGGTGCGCTCGCGCCCACGTGGCTCGTGCTGCTCGCCCCGGTGGTGACGGCGGCGGGCGTGCTCCTCGGCGGCCTGCTCACGGCGCCGATGCGCGGGCACCGGTGGTGGCGCGTTCGCGACCTTCGGTTGGGTGGATCGCTGCGGTGGGCGTTGCCCGCACTCGTGCTGGTGGCGGCCGCCGCGCTGGCGCGGACCGCCTTGCCCAGCGTCGACGGAGGGACCGAGGAGCTCCTCGTCGCGTCCGCCCTCACGCTGGACCTCACGGTCGTCGTCCCGGGGCTCGTCCTCGCGCTGCTGGTGCGTGCGCGGCGCGCGCCGTGGCTGGTCCTCATCCCCACGTTCGCGGTGGGGTACGCCGTCGCATCGGCGGCGATCCCGGCCGAGCAGCAGGCACTGCTGCAGGGGATGCGGTGGCTCGTGGTGCCCGCGGAGCTGTGCGCCGTCGGGTATCTCGTGGCCCTCGCGCGCCGGGCCATCGCGTCCGCGCCGGGCCGAGAGGGCGACTTCGCCACGCGGTTCCGCGCGGCCGCGCGACAGGTGCTGGGCACGCGCATCCCGGCGGACATCCTCACGACCGAGGTCTCGATCCTCCACTACGCGTTGCGCGGGCGGAGCGCGGCGCCGTCCTCGCCCGGCACCTTCACGCTGCATCGCGAGGCCGGCTTCCTCGTGATCACCATCGGGCTCATCATGGTGCTGGCCGTCGAGACCATCCCCGTGCACCTGTTCGTGCGACAGTGGAGCAGCGGGGCGGCATGGACGCTGACCGGCCTCAGCATCTACGCCTGCCTCTGGCTCGTGGGCGACTACCGTGCGCTCGTGGCGCGCCCGATCCGCATCACCCCGTCGCACCTGGCGATGCAGGTGGGCGTGCGGTGGGAGGCGGAGGTCCCGCTGGCCGCCATCGCGTTCGCGCAACCGCTGGTGCGCAACCGCGAGGCACCGCCGCGCGAGGCGCTCGTCGCGGGGATCGAGAGCCTCGCGAACCTGCGCCTGCGGTTCAAGGAGCCCGTCGAGATCACCGGGATGTATGGCATCCGCCGCACGACGCCGGAGGTCTGGCTCACGATGGACGAGCCCGACCGGTTCTGCCGCGAGCTCCGGGACCTGGTGGGCGCGACACCGGAGGGCAGTGGATGAACGCGGCGCGGCCGGGGCGGTGAGCGCCGCGGCGCCGTCCGCCGGCGAGCCGCGTGGGCGGCGTCAGCGCTGCTGGAGCGCGATCCGCATGCCCCGCTGGTAGCGGTCCCAGGCCGCCAGGCGGACTTCGAGGTGCTTCTGGCCGGTCGCGGTCAGCTGGTAGACGCGGCGCCGACGCGCCCCGGTCACCGTCTCCCACTTGCCGCGGATCACCCCTTCCTTCTCGAGCCCGTACAGCAGCGGGTAAATCGTGCCCTCGCCGAAGTCGAACACGTCCTTGCTGCGCCGGCGGATCTCCTCGACGAGCTCATACCCGTGACAGGGCTTGTCGCGCAGGACCAGCAGCACGAGCGCCGTGGCGGCCCCGCGCATGAGGTGCTTGTCGACCTTCGGCAGTGGGGACATCATCCATGTGGTCGGAGAAGACAGGGTGCCGGGACCGGGACTGATGGCCCGGGTGGCATCGGTGGATACTAGGTACGGTAAGGCCTCGACGCCAGCCGCTCGCGCTCCGCCGCGCGCGGCGAAACGCGAGGGGTGGCGACGGCGTAGTCCCGCTGGACGGTCCTCGAACGGCTTGGGCGGAGGGATCCGCAGTGGAAGCGAACACCGAGGCACGGCTCGAACAGCACGTCCGCCATTCCATCGGCGGCGTCGCACGGTCGACGGAGGAGCTGCAGGAGCGGGCGCTCGAGCTCCGCGGACACCTCGAGGACGCACTCGATGCCCGCGCGTCGGTGGGCATGGACCCGGACGCCGCGCTGGCGGATGCGCTCCGGACCTTCGGCTCGCCCGACCGCATCCGGCGGTCCTTCGTCCGCGAGGACCTGCGCGCGCTCGCGAGGGAGTCGCTGCACCTGCCCTGGCTCTGGGCATCGCTGATGAGCGTGGACCTCACGCTGCACACGACCTGGTACACGTACTTCTCCTCCCGCCTCGCGCACCCGACCCTCGGCTTCTGGACCTACCTGTTCGTCGCGACGTCCATCTGTTTCGGCGTCTATTGGCTGGCCCTCGGCGCGGTCCAGGCGGGACTGCGGCTCCGCGCCGACCGCGCGGATGCGGGGGCGCGGGGGCTCGGGAACGGGCTCGTCGCGCTCGGCGTGGCGGTGTGGACGCTCCTGCCCGGCGGCATGGCCGCCATCAGCTTCCACGACAGCGTCGTGTCGCTCTCCTCGAACCTCGCGTGGCAAGTAGGCCGGACCGTGATCCTCGTCGCGCTCACGGCGCGCTGTGCGTGGCAGGTGCGGTCGCTGCTGCGGGCGCAGTAGGCACCGGAGCCATCGCACGCATCCCGCCGGACGTCGCCGTCATCGGGCGCGGACACTGTGGACGGCGCGGAAGCCGAGATAGCCCCATCGCACGCCGGTCGGCACCGCGAGGGTTCGACCGTCGTAGGCGACCCGGAGCGCGTGCCCCGGCCTCGGGATGGTCGCCGTCCACCAGTAGATGACCTTGGAGTGCGGATCCCAGAGCGGGGACTCCTTGTCGGGGGTCCTCGCGAACCGCGCGGCGGCGGCGGCCGCGTCCCATGATCCGCCCGCCGGGCGCCCCTCGCGGTGCATACTGGCGACGACCTCCTCGATCGACGGCAGCCGCCAGACATCCAGGATGCTGTCCGCGAGCGTCCGCCCATCCGGGCGCAGATGCCGGGCGCGCCGCACCGCCTCGTCCCACGAGACTCCGTCGGTCGGCCAGCCGGGCCCGGCCGGTGCCCACTCCAGCGTGTCGGCACCGACGGCGATCACCCGGGATCCGCGGTCGCCGTCGTCGTACCGATGCGCGACACGCCAGGCGGGCTCGATGCCCACGGCGATCACGAGCACGGTCGGGAGCGCACCCACCGCTGCGAGCACGCGGCGCGGCCGGCGGTAGCGGGCCCAAGCCGCCGCCGCACCGAGGAGGAGCAACGGCGCCAGGATCGATGCGCCGACGACCAGCGGACTCGCGCCGCGGAACCGCCATGACGCGAGCAGCGCGAGCAGCACGAAGGCCGCCGCCCCCGCCGCCGGCCGCACCACGGCCACCGCGGTGATCACCTGGAAGACGAGCATCATCCAGAGGTACTGCGCCAGGAGCAGCCGGACGTTCTCCCAGGCCGACTCGTGGTACCAGCCCTCGTGGAAGTTCTCCAGGATGCCCCAGTAGCCCCAGAAGCAGGCGAGAGCGGTTCCGAGGACCACCACCGCGTACCCGGTCACGCATCGCCACCGGGCGGGCGGCGGTCCCGACCCGGGGTCGCGATCCGCGAGCACCCTTTGGAACAGGCTTGCCTTGGACGTCGCGTCGTGCATAATTGAGCACCGATACTTGTTTGAACATAGTATACTCGACTCCCCGGAGGAACGCATGCTGCGAACACAGACCGTGCTCAGGACCGCCGCCGTGCTGCTCGCGCTCACCGGCTGCGCGGAGGATCGCCCCACCGGCTTCGGGCGATCGGTGGCGTTCAGCCTCGTCGCGACCAGCCCCGGGGCGGCGTTGTCCGGCGTCGTCCTCCAGCTCCCCGCCCAGCCCGATGGGTTCTCGGAACGCATCCGCGGCGTCGCCACGGTGCAGCGGGCCGACCTGCACCCCTTGCTGTTCCTCACGGACCCGATGGATCGCACCGCGCCCCAGCTCTCGCTGTCGCTCCTCCGCAAGCCGGCGGCGACGACGTACGCTCCGCATCGCTGGGGCGTCCCGCTGGGCGGACGTCCCGAACTGATCGCGACGTACAAGGTGCCCGAGGCCGGTGGCGTCCGTCACTATGGGATCACGGAGGGCGAGTTCGTGATCGAGTCGATGCACCCGGCGCCCCGCGGCCACTTCCGGCTCATCGCCCGCGAGTCCTTCTTCACCGGTGCGGCGGATCCCGTCGGCACCACCTACACGAGCCGGCCGGAATCACTCGTGGTCGAGGGGCGGTTCGGCGACGATCGGTGACGGATCGCGCACCTGGCCCCCGACGGACCGCACTCCGGCTCTTCCCGCTGAGCTACATCGCACACGCGACGGACGAGGCCCTCTTCGGCCACGGCTTCCCCGCGTGGTTCTCCGACGCGTTCTCGGCGGACCTCTCGCGACGGGACTTCCTCGTCGTCAACGGCGCCGGCATCCTCGTCTTCGCCGTTGCCGCGTTGGTGGGAGAGGCGCACGACCGGCAGCGCCCCGGCATCGTGGGGGTGCTCTCGACGATCGTCGTCCTCAACGCGAGTCTCCATCTAGCAGCCTCCGCCATCACCGGGCAGTGGGTGCCGGGCGTGCTGACCGGGACGCTGCTCTGGATCCCGCTCGGGCTCCACGGGTTGAGCGACGCGCGTCGCCACCTGTCGCGACCTGCCCTCGTCCGCAGCCTCGTCGTCGGCATCGCGGTCCATGGCGGGGTCACCGCGGTCGCCCTCCGCCTCTAGCGCGCCGGCGCCGTCATGAGCGCGACCGCACGCCACCCCGCCCTCACCCTGCTGGCGCTCGGCGCGTCGCTGGGGATCGCCACGTGGGTCCTCTCTCCGTGGATCACCGGGCACGACGAGCCGTGGGATGCTGACTTGCCCATCTGGCTCGTGCTCTGGATCCTGGTCGCCGTCGCCGGGGGGCTGACGGGGCGCGCAAGGGGCGCGCTGCTTCCGGTGGGATATGCCATCGGGCAGATGGTCGTCACCAGCGGGCCGCTCCTGCTGGGCGACCCCGCCGTCCTGCTCGGCTGGACCTTCATCCTCGCGTACGCGGCGGCCGCCGTCCTGCTGAGTCTCGCGGTCGCCGGACTCACGGCGGCGCTGAAGCGAGCGCTCCGCCGATCGGACTCAAACCCCGACCGGCCGGACTGATCCTGCGGCGTTGTATCTAGTGGATGCGTCGTACGACACCCGCACCCGCGTCGCCGCCGAGCTCAGGGCTCGTGCGTCGTGCGCCCCCGGGTCGCACGGGCGCCGGGATCGGCCACCAGGGCCAGGTATCGCTGGTACGGCTCCGCGGTCCATCCGTTGATCCCGTGCCGTGGCAGCCACCAGAGGTGCACGGCAGCGGCGACGACACCGAAGACGCCAAGGAAGGCCGCGGCCCATGCGCGTCCCGCCGCCTGCGCGATGCCCACGTAGAGCAGCGTGCCCACGGCCCACTTCAGCAGGCGCTTCCAGCGTGGCAGGTGCTCCTCGAAGCGACCGAGCAGCAGGTTGCCGAGCGCGAAGACGGTCTGGATCACCGCGAGGTCGACCCACGCGTCGTGCGGACCCCACATGGCTCGTTCCTCGTGCACAGGGTGGCGCCGTCCCGGGACCCTGCGGGCGCTTGCCACGATTCGCGGTCCACTCGTATACTATTGCTACTCCAGTATTCGATGCAAGCGGCGCCGCCCTTCGACCCCTCGTCCCTTCCCTTCCCCCGTGCCACGCGCGCCGCGATCCGTGCGCTTCGCCGCCATCGCACTCCCGCTGGGCGTCGCGCTCGCCTGTCGGGCGAGCCTCGCCCCGACCGTTCCATCGGACCCGCGGTGCACGGAGTCGGCGCAGCGGTCCGACATCCGGGCGCTGCTGCGCGCCCTCGACACCGTCGCCTCCCTCCCGCCGGTGTGGGACGGATACAGCATCCGACGCCACCCGGTCCTCCTGGTCGCGCGCGATACCGCCGTCGCGCGAGCCGACAGCGGAAGCTGCCTGGTGCTCTGGCGGCACTCCCGGCCGGCCGTCGCACTGCGCGCGGGCACGGAGCCACGGTACAGCACGCCGCTGTACGGCTTCTTCACGAGCGACTCGCTCGGTCCGCGGGCGCGAGCCGGGTCCGAAGCGGAGCTCGCCCGGATGCGGCGCGTGCCGGCCGACCTCGCCGAGCCGCTGCGCCGGCTCGGCGTCCGCCGGGCGGTGCTGCTCCCCGTCCCGCCGGACCTGCGTCGACTCGGTGCCGTGGGCACCGAGCTCGCCCGAGTGCCGGAGCGCCTCACCGCGATCCAAGCCGATCTCGCGGTCCACGAAGGTTTCCATCTCCACGCCCAGTTCCCGCGCTGGTTCGACCAGCCGCAGGACTATCGCTGGCCGGACTGGGACATCCAGCCCGATCGCTCGGCGCTCGTGGCACGCTGCTACGCAGGGGCGGCGGACTCGCTGGCCCTGCGGGCGGAGCACAGCGCGCTCGTGTCGGCGTTCCGCGCGCTCTGGATCGACCCCGGGGGCGCCGATACGGCGCGGTCGCGGCGCCACCTCACCGAGTACGTCGAGGCGCGCCGCGCCCGGTACGCGCACACCGCGGGTGTGCGCATCGCCGCGGGGACGGATTCCGTCCCGTGCTCCGTGGCCGAGGACGTGATGGAGCTGCAGGAGGGGGCCACGCAGTGGATCGGCCACAGCACTTCGGTGCGTGCCGGGCTCACCACGACCGCCGCCCTCGACCGCTCGTACGCCAATGCCCAGCGCGAGCGCTTCTACCAGACGGGCGCGATGC
>CAZPJF010000108.1:0-9928 GCA_964586095.1 uncultured Gemmatimonas sp.
AACGACAGTTGGTGCTGATGGCCGGCTAGGGTAGCGGGTTGGCGGCCCCGGCCTCGTCCTACTTCTGGGTCGGCCGGGGCCGCCAACCTGCCTTCATTGTATCGGCCACAGCACAACTCGACGTTGTGCCGAGCGGATCGCGTCAACGCAGAGCACGGATCAGTGAATCGCCCCGGCACCGCCGGAGGCTCCACGCCTAGGGAGGCCGGAGCGCGCCCGCGATGGCGCGGGTTGCCCCTCAGGTGCGTGAGCGCGCATCCCATTTGCCCTGGGAATAGCGAAGGAGCACCCGTCACGCTGGGTGGTCAACGGCTCGCCGGACGCCTGCCTTCACCGCATGCCGGCCTGCGCCGTCCGCCGCGCGCCGAGCACCTCCGCCACGACCTCCCCCGGCGCCTCCTCGTGCACGAAGTGCCCCACGCCCTCGAGGTGCCGCACCCGCACACCACGAATCCGCGCCGCATACGCCAGTTCCTCGTCACTCGCGGTGATCGCATGCGCCGCGCCGCCGATCAGCACGGTGACATCCGCAGTCACGCGACGCAGAATCAGCTCGACCGCTTCGGGCTCCCGTGCGTCGGCGAGGCGCGCGGCCATGCGCGCCACCGCCGGCAGCTCGGCCATCAGCGGCTCGGTGTAGTCGCGCGCGACCGCTTCACTCACCCACGCCGGGTCGCCACTGTTGGCGCGGATCCCCGACACGAGGCGCGCGCGGATGAAGCTCGGCCCCCCGGGGAGCTGCGCGATCAATGCCGCCATGCGCGTCGCGCGTGCCACGCCGGTGCTGCGGGTGCTGGGCACGACGCCCGCGTCGAGCAGGACCAGATGGGTCACCAGCTCCGGTGCATCGGCGGCGAGCCGCACCGCGACCCCGGCGGCATGCGCATGGGCCACCACCACCGCGGAGCCTACCCCTTTCCGGCGAAGCGCCGCACCGACCGTGCGCGCCAGCCCGTGGAAGGACACATCGGCCGTCGCGGCGGCGAGGCGGTACGGGTCGACGAGGACGACGCGGAAACCGTCGTCGATGAGGCGATCGGCGAGCGGATTCAGGCGTGCCGTGCCGCCGAGGAGGCCGCTCAAGAGGACCACCGCCGGTCCGGCACCGCGCACCACCACGGCCGGTGGGGTGGGTGGTAGGCTGGCAGGTTCGGCGCGAGGGGAGCCGCCGAGCGATGCGCCGATCACACTCACGAGCACCAGCGTTGCGCGCGCAGTGTACATTGACGTGGGAAAGGTTCCCCAACGATGGCCACGTCGGCTCACCGATCGAAGACCGACCGGTCACGCGCGCGTCACGGCTCGCTGATGGAATCGCGACGTCCCGGCGCGAGGCCTTGCGGCCGCCGGGCACGGTGTCGGAGAATCCCTCGATGCAGGAAGTCGCCGTCCGCCGTGGGAGCACCATCGTCTTTCGCGTCTTCGACGTGGCGGAGGAGCTCGACCTCGAGCGGATCGAGTCGGCGCTCAAGGCCTCGGGCGGCTCGTCGCGGTTGCGGATGGCGCGCGACACCCGCCATGCGCTCGTCGTGCGCGACGCTCCCATCACGCTCGCGCTCGGCGAGGCCCGCATCCGGCTCGGGGCCGAGACGCGCGTGGCCGAGCTGGCAGCCCGCGTCTGGGGGTACGGGGTCGTCTCACTGCAGTTCCACCTGCCGACACCTCCCGGCACCCCCTGGAGCGCGCTCGTCCGGCTGGCGGCCGCCATCGAGACCGACAACGACATCGATCTCGTCGCGACCGCCCGTGTGCGCGAGCTGGCGGAGAGCTTGCGGCACGCCGCCACGCTCCCGCACGAGCCCACCGGGGACGAGGACTACGTCGTCCACTTCGTCGAGGCCTTCGATGGCGTCGATGAGGTCGCGACGCTCCCGACCCGGGTCGACATCCCGGCCCTCATCCTCGGCGAGCCCGACGTCCCCCTGTCGCCCGAGGTCACGCAGCCGATCCTCGAGGGCACGCTCTCGTACGCGCGGACCGACCTCGCGGTCATCGACTGGAACAGCGCGCTGGTGGTGGACCCGGGCGGCGCGCGCGACGTGGTGGACATGATCGAGTTCGCCGTGACCCACCTGATGGAGTTCCGCTACTTCGACACCCTCCTCGACACGCGGCTGGGCGCGCTCTACGACGACATCGAGCGGGAACGGCGGTTCGCGTCGTTCGGGCGGCGTCCCTACGACCGCCTGTCGCGCGAGGCGAGTGCGCTCTACCTCGAGTTCTCGGAGCATGTGGAACGGATCGAGAACTCGCTGAAGTTCGTCGGCGACTTCTTCCTCGCGACGGTCTTCCGGCGGGCGACCGCGCGATTCCAGCTCCGCGAGTGGGAGGAGAGCGTGCTCCGCAAGGTGAACGCGCTCGCGCGGCTCTCGGAGCTGCTGGCGTCCGAGGTGAACGTGCGGCGCAGCCACATCCTCGAGCTGATCATCATCGGCTTGATCCTCTTCGAGATCGTGCAGACGACCATCATGGCGACGCGCTGACGGTCCGGCGTCGCGGGGAGGGGATGCCCGGTGCTCGCGGCACTCCCCACGTGGCTGCGGTCTGTCGGCATGGCCGTGCGTGTGTTGCCGGGTGCGGCGTTCGCGACGATCTTCCCCTCGCGGGCGTGCGCGGACGGACGTGAGACGGGTGCATTCATTCATGGGAGGATGCGGTGATCCATGTAGTCCTGCTCGCGCTCCTGTTCCCGACCGTCTCGATCCTCGCCAGCGCACAGCGTGGCGACGTCACCGGCGCCGCCTTCCTCGACGCCAACTTCAACGGTACCCGGGACCCCGGTGAACGCGGCATCCCCGGCATCGTCATCTCCGATCAGGACACGGTCGTGACGACGGATGCCACCGGCTCCTACCGCCTCCGCCGCGGCCCGAGCCGGCTGGTCTTCGTCTCCACGCCCACCGACCACCGCATGGTCGGCCCCTTCTGGCGCCCACTCGACGCCACCACCACGCAGGTCGACTTCCCCCTCACCCCGACCGCACGCACCACCGACTTCACCTTCCTCCACGCCTCCGACACCCACATCGCCCCCGCAGTCCTCGCCCGCACGCGGCGCCTCCGCGCACTCGCCGACTCCCTCGCCCCCGCCTTCGTCCTCATCACCGGCGACCTCGTCCGCGATGCCCTCCGCGTCGGCGAAGCCGAGGCGAGAGGCTACTACGACCTCTTCGCCCGCGAGGCACCGCTCTTCAAGAGCCCGGTCTGGACCGTCCCAGGCAACCACGAGATCTTCGGCATCGAACGCAGCCGCTCGAACGTCCCGGCGACCCACCCGCTCTACGGCCGCGCGATGTATCAGCACTACCGCGGTCCCGACTACTACTCCTTCAACGTCGGCGGCGTCCACTTCGTCGGGCTCAACACCGTCGACGTGGACGACCAGTGGTACTACGGCCACGTCGACAGCGTGCAACTGCGCTGGCTCGAGCGCGACCTGGAGATGCTGCCGCCCGCGACGCCGGTCGTGACCTTCAATCACATCCCCTTCTTCTCCTCGCTCGAGGCACTCGGCGGCTACAGCGATGCGCCCCCCGCGCCGACGCTGATCACGGTGGGCGGGAAGACGGTCTTCCGGCACACGGTCTCCAATGCCGGCGACGTGCTCGCGGTGCTGCGCCGCCACCGGCACGTGCTCGCGCTCGGCGGCCACGTGCACGTGGGCGAGCAGATCGCCTACGAGGTGAACGGCCTGCGCACGCGCTTCAACCAGTCGGCGGCGATCGTCGGGCCGAGTGCGGGGGCGGGGATGCAGTTCACGTCGGGGGTCACGCGGTACACGGTCCGCAACGGCGTGATCGACGCGGGCGAGTTCATCCCGCTGGGGATCGATGCCAAGCGATAGGTCGCACCGCGGCCAGCGCCCCGGGCGGATACCATGAGCAGAGCGACGGATGCTGGCAGCGGGTCACGTGCGCTCGTCACAGCCGCCTTGCTCGTCGCCGTGACCGGATGCGGGGGTTCGCCCGTCGACGGGGGCGGTCTCCCCACCGGCGACACGCGGTACGTGGACACGGTGTTCGCCTCCGCCACGACGGACACGGGCATCCAGTACGGCGCGTCCGTCCCCCATGGCGGCACGGGCGCCACGCCCTTGCTGCTCGATCTCTACGCCCCGGCCGGCGACACCGCGTCGGCGCGCCCGGTGCTCGTCTGGATCCATGGCGGCGGCTTCGTGTCGGGGACGCGGACCGATGGACAGATCCCGCGCCTCGCGCGTTCGCTCGCGCTGCGCGGGTATGTCAGCGTGTCCATCTCCTACCGGCTCCGGACACCGGCCGCATTCAACGCGGATCAGCTGGGCGGCATTCGCGATGCGGTGCATGACGCACGCGCGGCGGTCCGCTGGGTGCGCGCCAACGCCATCGCCCGGCGGTTCGACCCGGCGCGGATCGCGTTCGTCGGCAGCTCGGCTGGCGCCATCACGGCGCTCTTCGGCGCGTACGAGGACGTGTGGGGCGAGGGTGCGAGCGGCAGCCCGGGGTTCTCGTCCGAGGTGAAGGCGGTGGTCGACTTCTGGGGAAGCCTCCCGGTCGGGGCCGACACGGTGATGCAGGCCGGCGAGCCACCGCTCCTGATCTTCCATGGCACCGAGGACGCCACGGTCCCCTACGCGGAGGCGCTGCAGCTCGTCGCGCGCGCGGGCCAGGTGGGGATCCCGCACCGTCTCGTCACGCTCGCGGGGCAGGGACACGCGGCATGGAACAACGTGGCGCTCTTCGAGGCCGAGATGACGCCGTTCCTCTACCAGCACCTCATTCCGTAGGAACGCGACATGATCCGAGGCGAACTCATGATCCGGGTCCGCGTCGAAGCACCGCCGCCCGATGTCGCCTGGGCGCTGCAACTGGGCCGCGCGGAGCTGCTGCCACCCACTCGGCGCGCCGCACCGCTCGAGTTCGAGACGACGGTCCGTGTCGTCGAGGGCACCAACGGCGAGCTCGACTTCCGCGGTCCGGCGGTGCAGGGGCCGCGCGGCGGGCGGTTCATCTACCTCACGTCGGGCACGCGCGCCGGCCAGGCCGGGTCGCCATGGGATCGGCGCGCGAAGGTCTCCCTCGAAGGGCTGCGGCCCCTCCTCGCGCAGGCGCGCGACGGGGCCGCTGACGTCATCGGGGTCGTGGCCATCGCCGGCACCAGTCGGGATGGCGGGCCGGCCTGCGCGAGCGTGCCGCTCCTCGGGGCAGGATGGAGCCTGATGCCGCGCGGCTGAGCTCGCTCCCACTCCCCATCAACACCGGTGGCCTCCGCGACGTAGGATGGCGAGACCCGTCCTGACGGGGTAGCGTATCAAGTCCCCAAGGTCCCCCAGATGAAGCAACGAATCTCCCTGGCACGGGTGGCGCGCCTCGCGGCGGCACCCCTGTCTGCCATCCTCGCCTTCGGCTGCGCCTCGCGCGGCGCGACGCCGTCCGCCGCGTCACCCGTCGCGTCAGCGGCCGCCCAAGCCCCCGCCGCCCACGACATGTCCGCCATGGCCGGCGCGCACGGCGCCCACACCGGCCACACCATGACCGGCCTCGACGCGCCGGTCACCATCCCCGCCGGCGCCATCTACACCGAAGCCGACGTCCGCTTCATGCAGGGGATGATCGCCCATCACGCCCAGGCGATCTACATGTCGCGCCTCGCCGAGGCGCGGCAGGCGAACCCGCGGCTCCAGCGCTTCGCCCTCAAGATCGACCAGTCGCAGACCACCGAGATCGAGCAGATGCAGGGATGGCTCCGCGCGCATGGGCAGTACGTGCCGGACACCTCGTCGTATCACACCGTCTTCATGACCGGCATGCTCACGGCCGAGCAGCTCGAGCAGCTCGACCGGGCGACCGGACCGGAGTTCGATCGCGTCTTCCTCCGCCTCATGATCCAGCACCACGAGGGCGCCCTGCTGATGGTGAAGGAACTCTTCGCCACGCCGCGCGCCGGGCAGGACGTGGACATCTCGGTCTTCGCCAACGACGTCGTCTCCGTGCAGACCGCGGAGATCGGCGTGATGCGTCAGATGCTCGCCAGCCTTCCGTAACCCGCGACCGGAGCCCCGCCTCACATGAAGCACCTTCGCAGCCTCTTCACTCTCACCGCCTCGGTCTCGCTGCTGACCGCCGCGGCGACCGCCGGCGCGCAGACCTATCCCACGGGCAAGGATCCGCGCGACGCGCTCGCGTCGGGGCGCCTCGACGCCGGCATCGCGGCCAAGGGCCTGACGCAGGTCTCGTTCTCGACCAAGCCCGCGCAGTTCGATTCGACCCGCGGCCTGACGTTCGTCAACTCGGACCTCGCCTTCGGCGGCAACTACGTCTACCAGGGCAACTTCGCCGGCTTCACCATCTGGGACGTGAGCGACGCCACCCGGCCGAAGGTGGTCTCGGTCGTCGAGTGCGTCACCTCGCAGGGCGATCCTTCCATCTACGGCACGCTCCTGTTCATCTCCGCGGAGGGGAACGGCAATCGCAATGATTGCGGGAAGGGGGGCGTGCAGGACCCGAAGGACCACATGGCCGGCGTGCGCATCTTCGACGTCTCCGATCCGGCGCGTCCGCGGCTCGTGAAGAACGTGCAGACCTGCAAGGGCTCGCACACGCATACCATCGTGCCGCACCCGAAGAAGAAGGACGTCATCTACATCTATGTCTCCGGCAGCCAGGCGGCGCGCCCGAACACGGAGCTCGCGGGCTGCGTGAACGGCGATGACCCGGCCGACGAGGCGAACTCGCTCTTCCGGCTCGACGTCATCCGCGTGCCGCTGAAGAAGCCCGAGCAGTCCGAGGTGGTGACCGGCGCGCGCATCTTCACCGGCCTCGAGCCGGCGCCGCGGGCGGCCGGACGTCCGGCGCGCGGACAGCCCCCGGGCGCCGCTGGCGCAGCGCCCGCGCCGACCGGCCCGCGCAACTGCCATGACGTCACCGTCTACCCGGAGCGCGGCCTCCTCGCCGGCGCCTGCGGCAGCTACGGCCTGCTGGTCGACATCCGCGATCCCGAGAAGCCCAAGCGGCTCGCCGCGGTCTCCGACACCAACTTCTCGCTCTGGCACACCGCGGTCTTCAGCAACGACGGCAAGAAGATCGTCTTCACCGACGAGTGGGGCGGCGGCACCTCGCCGATGTGCCAGAAGTCGAGCATGATGGAGATGGGCGGCAACACCACGCTCACCATCAGCGACGACCGCAAGCTCAAGCAGCACGCCTACTTCAAGATCCCCTCGGCGCAGACGGCGCAGGAGAACTGCGTCTCGCACAACGGCGGGCTCATCCCCGTCCCCGGGCGCGACCTGATGGCGCAGGGCTGGTACCAGGGTGGCGTGAACGTGATCGACTTCACGGATCCCGATCGTCCGTTCGAGGTCGGCTACTTCGACCGTGGGTCGATCGACCCGTCGCCCGAGGGAGCCGACGTGCCGACCACGCCGGCGCGGCAGGCGCCGCCGCCGGGCGGTCGCGCGCGCGGCACCATCGGCGGGTCGTGGGGCGCCTACTACTGGAACGGCTACATCTATTCGTCGGAGATGGACCGTGGCTTCGACGTGCTCGCGCTCGAGCCCACCGACCAGCTCTCGGCGAACGAGATCGCGGCGGCGAAGCTCGTGCGCTTCGAGTACTACAATCCGCAGAGCCAGCCGCGACTGGTCTGGCCCGCCGCCTTCCCGGTCGTGCGGTCCTACCTCGACCAGCTGGTGCGCGGGCAGGGGCTCGATGCCGCGCGCACCTCGGCGATCGACCAGGCGCTCACCGCGGCCGAGGCCCTGGGCGGCCGCGAGCGTCGCCGCGCGCTCGAGGCGCTGGCGGCCGAGGTGGACAGGGATGTGGCCGGTGCCAAGGACGCCGCGCGCGTGCGGACCATGGCGGCGGAGATCCGGCGGCTGGCGAAGGCGTCGCGGTAGGGACGGATTCGCAATCCGGGCGGTGATTCCTCTCGGCGCCGCAGCCCAGACGCGACCGGCGACAGGGCCAGTGACCCAGGAGAAGCTCATGCCAGCGCGAAGGCCAACCTCGAATCCCGCGGCGAAGCTCCACAGAAGCATGCGCACCGGCAAGGCGAGCCCTGCCAAGGCCAGCGAGGGGGACGAGCCGGTCCTCGCCTACATCGCCAGCCTGCCGCAGCCGCAACGCGCGATCGCCGAGCGGGTCGACGCGCTCGCGGCCAGGACGCTGCCGAAGCTGCAGCGCGCCGTGAAGTGGGGCATGTCCTACTACGGCGTGGGGGATGGCTGGTGCTTCTGCTGCGGCGCCTTCGAGGGCCACGTCAAGCTGATGTTCGTGAACGGCGTGACGCTCACGCCGGTGCCGCCGGTGACGCCCGTGGCGATGGGGAAGGCGACGCGCGGGGTGGAACTGGCATCGTTGAGGGAGCTCGACGAGCGGCAGGTGGCGGCGTGGATGCAGCAGATCACGGCGGCGCCGGGGGTGGGGGGCAGTCGAGCGGCCAGGCGGACCAAGTGAACCGTGCCCTGCACCCACGGACTGACTGGACCCCCGTCTCGCACGCCAACTGCCGGCTGGTCCCTGGCCCGTTCTACCATGGCACCAGGGCGCCGCTCGCGGTCGGCGACCTGATCGCCACCGGGCACCCCTCGCATTTCGAGGCCGGGCGCGCCCTCCGGCACGTCTACTTCTCCGCGCTCATGGAGCCCGCCATCTGGGGGGCCGAGCTGGCGATGGCGCTCTCGGGACTCTCCGGTCGCGGCCACATCTATGTGATCGAGCCCACCGGGCCCTTCGAGGACGATCCGAACCTCACGAACAAGCGCTTCCCGGGGAATCCGACGCGGTCGTACCGCAGCGTGGCCCCGCTCCGCATCGTCGAGGTCGTCGAGCGGTGGGAGCCGCATCCGGCGGCGACGGTGCAGGCGATGCTCGACTCGCTGGCCGACCTCCGCCGCCGCGGGCAGGCGCTCATCGAGGACTGAGGCGGCCCGGGCCGCGCGCGGGCTTCTCCATCGACTGCCGCGAGTCGCGATATTCCTTCCGTGACTCCTGCCCCCCGCCGCCGGATCTGGCGGACCCCGACCCCGGAGACCGGGCTCCCGCCCGCCGACCGCGATGCGCAGCTCCTGCGCGACCTGACGCACGCGCTGCTCCGCGCCGAGCGGGCCGACGAGGCGCTGCAGTTCGCGCTCGACCGCACCTGTCCCGCGGTCGGGGCGCAGCTCGGCTCGGTGTTCCTGCTCGACGGCGCCTCCGAGCTCATGCGGCTCGTCGCCGCGCACGCCTGGCCCGAGCGGTGGCAGCCCTGGCTCGGCGAGATGCGGGTGCGCGTGGGGTTCGGGCCGAGCGGCGAGGCCGTGAGCGAGCGGCGCGTGATCGAGGTGCCGGACGTGCTCGCGGACCCCTCGCTCGAGGACTGGCAGGAGGTGGCCGGCGAGCTCGGCTTCCGTGCGTTGGTGGCGCTGCCGCTCATCACGAACCAGCGGGTGGAGGGCGCGGCGACCTTCTACTTCGCCGCGGCCGGCGGGCCCGAGCCGCGCGTGCGCGGCCTGCTCCGCGCCGCGGCCGACGTGATGGCGGCCATCGCCGAGAAGCAAGGCCTGCTGGACCGGCTCCGTCGCGCCGAAGCGGCCTTAGATTCCATCAACGCAGTCAACCCGGCCCCCGTATCGGGTGTCGAAGGCACAGAGGACCCAACGTGAGACATCACCAGAGCGGACGCACCCTCCAGCAGCAGCGCACCACCCTCCCGCCGGCGGAGGTCCTCCAGGCGGCGCGCGAGTTCTTCTCGCGCGGGTCGGGGATCTACGCGGCGTTCCTCGAGAAGGAGGGACCCACGTGGATGAGCCTCCGCGGCCAGGGCGGCGAGGAGATCGTCATCGCCGCCAACGCCGAGGCGGGCGGGACGGCGGTGACGGGTTCGTCATACATGTTCGACGCCCAGGTGGCGCAGTTCCTCTCCACGCTGCCCCGCGCGGCCGAGCCGGAGCCGGTGGCATGAGCGCGCC
>CAZPJF010000109.1:0-9880 GCA_964586095.1 uncultured Gemmatimonas sp.
GCTCGGTCGTGCCCGCGCTGCAGGCGCTCGCGGTGGGGAGCTTCGTGCTCGTGACGCTCGCCGGGCTCGCCGGGGCCGGCGGCCGGCTGTTCGGGCCGCTCTGGGCGGTGCTCGCGGCCGCCACCGCCCTCTCGCTGGTCCACCGCGCCCCGGCCGGGTTCCTCGCCTTCACGGTCTCGCTCTGGTTCTACACGCCGCTCGTCCGGCGGGTGATCGACCTGCACCACGGCTTCACGCCGACGAACCTCGCGCTCGCGGCGCCGGTGCTCGCGTCGAGCGTCGGCCTGCTCACCGTGCTGCGGCACGCGCGCGAGCTCCGCGGGACGCTCTTCGCGCCGGCCCTCCTCGTGATCGCGGCGGTGACGTACGGGTTCCTCGTGGGCGCGCTCCGGAACGGCGTGGTGCCCGCCCTCTACGCCTACCTCACGTGGCTCTCGCCGGCGCTCGTGGGCCTGCACACCGCGATGCACTGGCGGCGCTACCCCGAGATGCGCCAGGCCTTCCTGCGCACGCTGGCGTGGGGGATCGGCCCCGCGGCGCTCTACGGCATCACCCAGTTCATGTTCCTGCTCCCGTGGGACCGCTACTGGATGATCGCCACCGACCTGCAGTCCATCGGCAAGCCGCAGCCGTACTCGGTGCGCGTCTTCGGCCCGATGACGATGCCGGGGACCTTCGCCGTGGTGATGGAGGTCGGGCTGCTGCTCCTCCTCTCGGCGGAGGTGCGCGGCCGCCTGCCGTCCCTCGTGCTCGGCTTCATCGGGCTGCTCCTCTCCCGCATCCGCACCGCCTGGCTCGGCTTCGCGTTCGGGCTCGTGCTGCAGTTCGTGACGCAGCCGGTGCGCCGGCTGCCGCGGAACTGGCTCACGATCGTGGTGATGGCCGTGCTCTCGCTCCCGGTGATCACCATCCCGCGCTTCCGCGAGGGGATCGCGTCGCGGCTCACGTCGATCGGCAACGCGCGCGACGACTCGTCGGTGCGGAGCCGCGTGCTGGTCGCGCGCGCGGGCTACCAGCTCGTGCTCGACTACGCGGAGGGGGCCGGGCTCGGCGCCACCGGCAGCGCGACCGTGGCCCGCGGCGGCGCGGGGATCCGCAACTTCGAGAACGGGCTGCTCGAGGTCTTCTACCTGTTCGGCTGGCCCGGCGGGCTCCTGTTCTTCCTCGGGCTGTTCGGGATCGTGGTGCAGGGGATGCGGCTCGCCGACGCGCGCTTCGACCAGTTCGCCAACGCGGTGCGCTCGGGGGCCGCGGCGCTGCTGGCGAGCCTGCTCATCTCCGAGATCTTCACCGGCGCGCCGGGGACGCTCTTCTGGGTGCTCATCGGCTTCGGCGTCTCGGCGCACGCGCACAACCTGGCCTCGGGGGCGACGGCGGCCTACCGCGCGTCGCTGCTCCGCGCGCGATGACCGACGCCGCGCGCCGCATCGCGCAGAACCGCGCGGCGCATGACCGGCTGCGGGGCGGGTACGATGCGCGGCATCCCGAGATCCACAATGCGGTGGAGCAGGCGCGGCTCGTCGGCGCGGTGGCGCGGGCGGTCGCCGCCATCCGCTCGACGACGCCCCCCGCCGCGCGGGTGCTGCTCGACGTGGGCGCCGGCACCGGGAACCTCACCGCGAAGCTGCTCGCGCACCCGGGGCGCGTGGTCGCCGGCGACGTGTCGCCGCGGATGCTCGAGGACCTCGCGGCGCGGCTCGGCGCCGACGGCCGCCTCGGGACGGCGGTGCTCGACGGCACGGGGCTCGGCGCCTTCGGCGACGCGAGCGTCGACCTCGTCGGCGCGTACTCGGTGCTGCACCACGTCCCGGACTACCTCGCGCTCGTGCGGGAGATGGCGCGCGTGGTGCGCCCGGGCGGCGTGATCCTGCTGGAGCACGAGAAGGCGCCGGCGTACTGGGCGCCGAGCCCGGCGCTCGCGCGGTTCTTCCGCGAGGCGGTCACCTGGCCGGCCAGGCGGTGGACGCGCTTCGTCGATCCCCGCCGCTACTGGGCGCGCCTCCGGCCGCTGCTCGCGTGGCGGCGGTGGTTCGACCCGCGATGGATGCCGGAGGGCGACCTCCACATCTGGCCCGACGACCACGTGGAGTGGGACCGCGTGGAGGCCGTGCTGCGCGACGCGGGGTGCGAGATCGTCGCGGTGGAGGACCACCTCGCCTACGAGCCGCGATTCGACCGGGCGACGTGGGAGCGCTACCGTTCGGTGGTGGCGGACACGCGGATGTGCCTGGCGCGCCGGGAGGAACGATGATGCGGCCCCTCATCACGGTGGTGACGCCCTCGTACAACCAGGGGCGCTTCCTCGAGGAGACGATCGACTCGGTGCTCTCGCAGGGGATCGCGGGACTCGAGTACATGGTGGTCGACGGCGGGAGCACCGACGAGAGCGTGGAGGTGATCCGCCAGCACGAGCGGCACCTCGCGTGGTGGGTGAGCGAGAAGGACCGCGGGCAGTCGCATGCGATCAACAAGGGCATCGCGCGCGCGACCGGGCAGTGGCTCGCCTACCTCAACTCGGACGACGTGTACCTGCCGGGCGCGCTGCCGTCGCTCCTCGAGGCGCTGCGCGCGGCCCCCGGGGCGCGGTGGATCGCGGGCGGCGTGATCGGGTTCGGCACGCCGGAGGCCCCGGTGCACGAGTGGCACCTGCCCACGGTGCCGCGCGGCATGCTCGACCTGCTGTCGTCGCGCTTCCAGATGGCGCAGCCCGGCCACGTGTGGGAACGGCAGCTCGTGCAGGAGGTCGGTGGCTTCGACGAATCGCTGCGCTACCTGTTCGACATCAACCTGTACGCGGCGCTCCTCTCGCGCGGCGTGCGCTGCCATGCGCTCGACCGGCCGGTGGCCGGCTACCGCTTCCACGCCACGAGCAAGACGGTCGCGGAGGGCCAGCTCTTCGAGACGGAGTGGGACATCATCCGCGCCCGCCACGTCACGTCGCTCGGCGCGATGGACCGGCTGCGGGCGCGGCACCGGATCGGCCTGCTCAAGGCGACGGCGCTCTACACCGCGGCGGCCCGGCAGGCGGCGGCGGGGGAGCGGACGGCCGCGCGGGCGGGCTTCGCGGCCGCGGTGCGACGGCATCCGGGGTCGCTGCTGACGCGCGCGGCGGCCGGCTGCGCGCGGCGGATCCTCCTCGGATGAGCGCCGCGACGCCCTGCGCGCCGCCGCCCGTCGCCGGAGGGGCGCGCCCACGGGATGTCCGCGTCGGATGAGCGCCCGGTGAGCCCGGCGCCGCTCCATGTCTTCCTCGCGTGCACCGGACTCGGCCGCGAGCGGCGCGGGTTCGAGACCTTCACGCGCGACTGCGCGGCCGCGCTCGCGGGCGAGCCCACGCTCGCGCTCACGGTCCTCGCCGGCGGGCGCGACGGGCACCAGCCCGGCGAGCGGGTGGTGCCGAACCTCCCGCGCGCGTCCGGCGCGGCGCGCGCGCTCGGCGCCCTCCTCGGGCGCGACCCGTACTTTGTCGAGCAGGGCTCGTTCTTCCTCGGACTGCTCCCGGCGCTCTGGCGCGAGCGGCCCGCGCTCGTCTACTTCGCCGACCTCAACCTCGGCAACGCCCTCTGGCATTGGCGCGCGCGGACGGGGGCGCGGTATCGCCTCCTGTTCTACAACGGCGGCAACACGGCCATGCCCTTCACGCGCTGCGACCACGTGCAGCAGGTGACGCCGGCGGCGCTCGAGGCCGCGCGCGCGCGGGGGGAGCGCACGGAGCGGATGACGCTGCTGCCCCATGGCGTGGCGATCCCGCCCGAGTGCGTGCCGGTGCGGGACGAGGCGCGCGCGGCCGCGCGCGAGGCGCTCGGCCTGCCGCGCGGCGCGCCGATCCTGCTGAGCGTGGGGCAGCTCGACCGCGCGACCAAGCGCACCGACCTGCTCATCGAGGCGGTCGCCGCGCTCGGCGAGGCGCGGCCACACCTGGTGCTCTGCGGCGCCGACGGGCCGGATGGCGACGGGCTGCGCGCGCTCGCGCGCGCCCGGCTCGGGGACCGCTGGACATGGCGCACCGAACCGCGCGAGCGCATGCCGCTGGTGTACCGCGCGGCGGACCGCTTCGCGCTGCTCTCGCGCGGCGAGGGGTTCGGCCTCGCCTACGTGGAGGCGCTGGCGGCCGGGTTGCCGCTCCTCGCGCACGACGACGCGACCACGCGCTACGTCGTGGGCGACGCGGGGCTGCGGCGCGCCATCACCACGGTGGACGACGCGACGCGGGCGCTGGAGGAGCTGCTCGCCGCGCCCGCGGACGCGGCGTCGGCGCGTGCGCGGCATGCGAGCGTGCGCGCGCGCTTCGCGTGGGACCGGCTGCGCGACGAGTACGTCGCGCTCTTCCATCGCGTGGCGGGAGGGGCCGCATGACCACGCCGCGCTGGTCGGTGGTCATCCCCACGTTCGACCGCCATGACGCGCTCGACGCATGCCTCGCGCGCCTCGCGCCGGGGCGGCAGCGCCTCGCCGCGGCCGAGTACGAGGTGATCGTCAGCGACGACACGCGGAGCGCGACGACGCGCACCTTCCTCGCCCAGCGGCATCCGTGGGTGCGGTACCACGCCGGTCCCGCGCGCGGGCCCGCGGCGAACCGCAACGCCGGGGCCACGCAGGCGCGCGGCGAGTGGCTCGTCTTCACCGATGACGATACGCTCCCGGAGCCGGGCTGGCTCGAGGCGTTCGCGCGGGCGGCCGTCGCGCGGCCGCCGGACCCGCGCCCCACCGATGCGCCGCCGAGGGCGTCCGCCGGGACGCAGGCGCGCGTCGCGGATCCCGACGCGCTCGAGGGCCGCACGAGCTGCCCCGGTGGGTTCGGCACGCCGATGCACTACGCGCCGGTGAACGAGACGGGGGGCCGCTTCTGGTCGTGCAACATCGCCGTGCGCGCGGAGCGCTTCCGCGCGCTCGGCGGGTTCGACGAGGGGTTCACGGTGGCGCACATGGAGGACCAGGACCTCCGGGAGCGGCTGCAGGGCGCGGGGGCGCGCATCGCGTGGGTGCCGGAGGCGCACGTGACGCACGCGGCGCGGCGCCAGCCGCCCGGCCGAGTGCTCGGGATGCAGCGGCGCGCCGAGGTGCGGTACCGCTACAAGCACGGGGCACCGCGTCCGGTGCGCTGGCGGCTCCTCCGCGGGGTCGCATCGCTGCGGCTGGGGATCATCCGCGCGCTGCCGTGGAGCCTCGATTCGCTGCGCGCGTTCGGTTCGCTGCTCGCGGAGCTCGCGACGGTCGCGCGCCACGCGGCCGCCTGGGAACGCGAGGCGGCCGCCGAGTTCCCCGAGCCCGATCCGGCGCGGGTCGCGTGCCCCCCGGCGACGCTGAGCGTGCTCGTGCCCGCATACCGCCGTCCCGCGGAGGTGGCGCGCTGTCTCCGTGCGCTCGCGGCGCAGACGCGGGCACCGGACGAGGTCATCGTGATCGTGCGCACCGACGATGCCGCGACCGAGGCGGCGGCGCGTGCGCAGGTGATGCCGGCGGCGACGCGCCTCGTGGTGGAACCGGTCGACGCGCCCGGCGTGGTCGCGGCGATGCGCGCGGGCCTGGCGCGGGCCACCGGCGAGGTCATCGCGCTCACGGATGACGACGCGGAGCCGCGCGCCGACTGGTGCGCGCGGCTGCTCGACGCGCTGGCCGCGGACACCGGCCTCGCCGGCGTGGGCGGCCGCGACTGGCAGCCGCACGAGCGCGGCGATGCGCGCGAAGTCGGCGTGGTGCGCTGGTCCGGCCGCGTGGTGGGGCGCCATCACCTGGGCGCGGGGCCGCCGCGCGACGTGGACGTGCTCAAGGGGGTCAACTGCGCGTTCCGCGCTGCGCCGCTCCGTGGCGTGGGCTTCGACGCACGGCTGCGCGGCGAGGGTGCGCAGGTGCACTGGGAGCTCGCGACCTGCCTCCCGCTGCGCCGGGCCGGGTGGCGGCTGCGCTACGATCCCGCGATCGCCGTGGAGCACCATGTCGCGCCGCGCGAGGGCGAGGACCAGGTGCACCGCGGCCGGTTCGCGGCGGCCCCGTTCGCCGATGCGGCGCACAACGAGGCGCTCGCGCTGCGGGAGCACCTGCGCGGCGTGCGGGGGCTGGTCCATGCGCTCTGGCGCGCGGCCATCGGCGCGACCGCGAACCCGGGGCTGCTCGCCGCGCTCCGGCTCCGCCTGCAGGGCCATCGCTGGGCCTGGGCGGCGTGGGCGGCGGCGCGCGACGGCCGCCGCCTCGCGCGCGAGACGCATCGACGGGACCCGCGCGCATGACCGACCTGCGCGTGCTCGTGGTCATGCCGCTCGCCGAGCAGCTCGGCGGCGGCGAGATGATGTTCCGCCAGCTCATGCAGCACGGGCGCGGCCGCGGCGTCGAGTGGATCGCCGTCTTCACCAAGGACGGGCCGATGGTCGCCGAGACGCGCGCCCTCGGGATCGAGACGCACCTCATCCCGGCCGGGCGCATCCGTGCGCTCGCGGGCCGGTGGCGAGCCATCCGTGCCATCGCGGCCCTCGCGCGCGAGCGGCAGGCCTCGCTCGTGTTCGGCTGGATGGTCTCGGCGCAGCTGCTCGCCGGTCCCGCGGCGTGGCTGGCGGACATCCCGTCGGCCTGGTACCAGGTGGGCCTGCCGCGCCCCGATTGGCTCGACCGCGCCGCCACGTTCTGTCGCGCGCGGGGCATCGTGGTGCTCTCGCGCGACGTGGCCGAGGCGCAGGCGCGCGTGTGGCCGCACCGGCCGCAGGTGCTGGTGGCGCCGGGCGCGTCGCTCGAGCGGTTCGACGCGATGCGCCACGATCCGCCCGCCCGGCTGCGGTCGCAGCTCGGGCTCCCCGTCGAGGGACCGCTCATCGGCATCGTCGGGCGGCTGCAGCGGTGGAAGGGGATGCACGCGGTGATCCGCGCGATGCCGGCGGTCCGCGCGCGCCACCCGGCGGCGCACCTCGCGATCGTCGGCGGCGCGCACGGCACCGAGCCGGGGTACGGCGCCGAGCTGCGCGCGCTCGCCGCCGGGCTCGGCGTCGCGGACGCGGTCACCTTCGCCGGCTACCAGCCGGACGTGCCGCGCTGGATGCAGGCGATGGACATCGTGGTGCACGCCTCCGACCGCGAGCCGTTCGGGATCGTGGTGGTGGAGGCGATGGCGCTCGGCAAGCCGGTCGTCGCGGGCGCGCGCGGGGGTCCGGCGGAACTCATCACCGACGGGGAGCAGGGCCTGCTCGTGGGGTTCGAGGACGCGGACGGCCTCGCGCGCGCGATCACGCGCTACCTCGACGACCCGGGGTTCGCGGCGCGCTGCGGGGCGGCCGCCGCCCGGCGCGCGCTGGACTACTCGGCCGAGCGGTACGCCGAGCGGCTCACCGAGGCGGTGCGCGTGCTCGCGCTCGGCGAGGACCCATGAACGTCCCGCCGATGCGGATCCTGCACCTGCTGAACACCGTGCGCGAGTCCGGCAACGGGATCATCAACACGGCGATGGACCTCGCGTGGGGCCAGGCGCAGCGCGGGCACGTGGTGCACGTGGCGAGCGCCGGCGGCGGGTTCGAGGAGGCGCTGGCGCGATGGGGCGTGCGGCACCATCGCCTGGACCAGGCGCGGCGGCCGCTCACGCTCTGGCGCGCCGCGCGCGCGTTGCGCCGGCTGCTCGCCGCCGAGCGGATCGAGGTGGTGCATGCGCACATGCTCACCGGCGTGGCGCTCGCGCGCGTCGCGCGGCGTCCGCGGCGGGCCGGCGGGCCGCTGCTCGTGGGCCACGTGCACAACGTCTACCAGCGCAGCGTGCGCCTCACGCGGCTCGCCGACGTGGTGCTCTGCTGCGGGACCGACGTGCGGCGCTCGATGCGCGCCCTGGGCGTGCCGGAGGCCAGGCTGGCGGTGGTGCTGAACGGCACGGTCGGCAGTCCGCGCCTTCCCGACGCGTCCACCGTCGCACCCGCCCCGATCGCGCGCCCCGCGATCGTCACCGTCGCGGGGATGAACGCCAGGAAGGGGATCGACGAGCTGCTCGCCGCGTTCGAGCGCATCGCCGCCGCGCACCCGGCCGCGCACCTGCACCTCGTGGGCGACGGCCCCGAACGCGCGCGGTTCGAGCGGGCCGCCCGGGGGAGCACGGCCGCCGCGCGCATCCACTTCGCCGGCTTCCAGCGCGACCCCACGCCGTGGCTCCGCGCCGCGGACGTCTTCGTGCTCGCGTCGCGCCGCGAGTCGTTCCCGATCGTCCTCGGCGAGGCGCGTGCGGCGGGGTGCACGATCGTCGCGACCGCGGTCGATGGTGTCCCCGAGGCGCTCGATGAGGGGCGGGCGGGCGTGCTCGTGCCGCCGCGGGACCCGGTCGCGCTCGCGTCCGCGCTCGACCGGCTGCTGGGCGACGCCGCCGCGCGGGCGCGCTGGCGCACCGCGGCGCAGGAGGGGCTCGGGCGGTTCCGCGTCGAGCGCATGGTGGACGAGACGCTGGCCACCTACCGAACTTCCCTCGCGTGCTGAGCCTCGCCTACGTCGCCCACGAAGTGCACCGCCGAGGCGGCCAGGAGCGCGCGGCGGCGGAGGTGCTCACGCGCCTCGCGCCCGCGCTCGAGCTCACCGTGGTCTCGCGCGTGTGCGAACTCCCCGGCACGCCCCACCGGCACGTGCGCGTCGCGGTCCCACGCGGCCCGTCGGTCGTGCGCAACGCGCGGTTCGCGACGCGGGCCGCGCGGGCGGCGGCGGCGTCGGGGGCGCGGCTGGTGCAGAGCATCGGCGCCGCCATCCGCGAGGCGGACGTGATCACGGCGCAGTTCTGCCAGGCGGCCTTCACGGCCCGGTTCGGCGGGCTGCGCGGCGGCGGCGCGGTGCGGCGCCTCTGGCAGCGCGCGGTGCAGTCGCGCTTCGTCGCCGACGAGCGGCAGGCGTACGGGGCGTCGCGCCTCCGCGAGGTGATCGCGGTCTCGAGCGGGGTCGCGCGCGAGCTCCAGCAGCACTACGGCGTGCCCGCGTCGCGCCTCACCGTGATCCCCAACGGCGTCGACCGCGGGACGTTCCATCCCGTCGATGCGGCGACGCGCGCCGCGCGGCGCGAGGCGCTCGGCCTCCCGCAGGACCGATGCCTCGCGCTCTTCGTCGGTGGCGACTGGGAGCGGAAGGGGCTGCGCGATGCCATCGACGCCGTGGCGGGCCAGCGCGACGTGGAGCTCGTGGTCGTCGGCCGCGGGGACGCGGCGGCGATGCGCGCGCACGCGGAGCGCGCCGGTGCCGGGGCTCAGGTGCGCCTCGTGGGTCCGTCGACGGCGCCGGAGCAGTGGTACCAGGCGGCGGACCTGCTCCTCTTCCCGTCGCGCTACGAGGCCTTCTCGCTCGTCACGCTCGAGGCCGCAGCCTGCGGGCTGCCCATCGTGGCGCACGCGATCAACGGGACCGAGGACCTCCTCGTGCACGGCGAGAACGGGTTCCTGAGCGAGCCCGGCGTGGATGCCCTGCGCGCGCACCTGCTCCGGCTGCGCGACGACGGCGCGCTGCGCGCGCGCATGCGCGCGGCGATCGCGGCGACCGCGGCGCGCTACGACTGGGACCTGATCGCGGCCGCGCACCTGCGCGTCCTGCAGCGGGCGGCCTCATGAGCGCCCCCCACGCCGGGCTGCGCTCGCTGCAGGTGGGCATGGGCTGGTATCCCGAGCAGCCGGGCGGGCTCAACCGGTTGTTCCATGAGCTCGTGCGGCACCTGCCCGCCGCAGGCGTCGCGGTGCAGGGGCTCGTGGTCGGGAGCGCCGCGGTGGCGCGCGAGTCCGGCGGTGCCGTGCACGCCTTCGCCCCGCGCGACGTGCCCATGTGGCGCCGCGTCGCCGCGGCGCGCCGCGCGGTCGAGCGGGCGCTGCGGCAGCCCGCCGATGCGGTGCGCGCGTCGGCGGGACCGGGCGGCACGCCGACGGTCCTCGTCAGTCACTTCGCGCCATAC
>CAZPJF010000110.1:0-9877 GCA_964586095.1 uncultured Gemmatimonas sp.
GGCTGATCGCCAGCACGACGACGGCCGCGAACGACCCCCGCCAGCGGCGCAGGCCGGCCAGGGTCGCGTCGGGCGCGACGGTGGGAGGGGCGGGGGGCGGGGACGTCACGAGGCGGGTGCGCAAACGTTGCACCGCCTGACGGGGCATCGTCAATGCGAGCGCTACCGATGAACGATGTCCGCGTACTATAGTTGCTCGATGCGCATCGTCCCCGCCCTCGCCCTGACCCTCGCCGGAGTGCTCGGCGCGCCGTTCGACCTGCCGGCGCAGGCCCCGCCGAGCCCGCAGGGCGCCACGCGGGACCGGCTGCGGGACGCGGCGCGCGACTCGGCCGGGCGCGACACCGTCCGGGCCGACTCGGCACGCGCGCGGTCGATCGCGGCCGTGCGCGTGGAGGCGACGCGGTCGGCCGAGCCGCTGCGGCGGCTCCCGTGGGCGCTCTCCGTGCTCGACACGGCCACCCTGCGGCGCGCACGCGCGACCCTCGGCATCGACGAGGCGCTCGCCAACGTGCCGGGGGTGGTCGTCTCCAACCGCTACAACTTCGCGCTCGACCAGCGCCTCTCGATCCGCGGCGCGGGCTCGCGCGCCAACTTCGGGCTGCGCGGCGTGAAGGTGCTGCTCGACGGCATCCCGCAGTCGCTCCCCGACGGACAGAGCCAGCTCACCAACATCGACCTGGCGGCGGTGGATCGGGTGGAGGTGCTGCGCGGCGCCGCCTCGTCGCTGCACGGCAACGGGTCGGGCGGCGTGGTGGCGTTCAGCTCCGACCTCGGCGCCCGCGATCCGCTGGGGGCGTCGATGCGGTGGACGCAGGGATCGTACGGCTTCGCGAAGGGCCAGGCGCGGGTCAGCGGGCGGGCAGGTTCCGCCATCGGCGCGCTCTCGGCGTCCATCACCAACTTCGACGGATTCCGGCAGCACAGCGTCGCGGGCTTCCACCAGGTGATGGGCGCGGTGGACCAGGCGCTGCCCGGCGGGGTCACCATGAGCTACCGCGCGGGCCTGGCCGACACGCCGCAGGCGCAGAACCCCGGTGCCCTGACGCCGGCCGAGTACGCCGCGAACCCGGACTCCGCCGCCGCCAACAACGTCCGGCGCGGCGCGAGCCGCATCGTCTCGCAGCGGTACCTCTCCGTGCGGGCCCACCGGGCGTCGGACGCGGGCGAATGGAGCGCGGCCCTCTTCGGCCAGCGGCGCTTCGTCGACAACCCACTCGCGACCGCGCCGCCGAACCCCGCCGGGCCCGAGAGCGGCATCCGGTCGACCATCGACCGCCGGGTCACCGGGCTCCGGCTCGACGGCTCGCGCACCTTCGCCGGGGCGTGGATGCCGACCCTCGCGCTCGGGCTCGACCTGCAGCGCTCGCACGACGTGCGGACCAACCAGCAGAACACGGCGGGCGTGATCATCGCCCCGTCGGACACGGTCTACCTGCGGCAGGCCGAGACCGTGACGAGCCTCGGGCCGTCCGCGCAGCTGCGCCTCGCGCCGTCGCCGGCGTGGCTCCTGAGCGTGGGCGGGCGATGGGACCGGCTCGCGTTCCGCGTCGAGGATCGCTTCCTCGGCGACGGCGACGACGACAGCGGCGACCGCGTGATGACCGCCGGGAGCGGGCATGTCGGCGTGACCTGGCTCGCCGGCGACCGGTTCACGCCCTATGCGAACGTGGCGACGGCGTTCGAGACCCCCACCACGACCGAGCTCAACGCCCGGCAGGACGGGCTCGGCGGGTTCAACGACGTGCTGGGCCCGCAGCGCATCGCGTCCGCCGAGGTCGGCGCGCGCGGCCGGTGGTGGCGCCTCGAGTACGAGGCCGCGGTGTTCGAGTCGCGGACGCGCGACGCGATCGTGCAGTACCTCGAGAGCGGGGGCCGGGCGTACTTCCGGAACGCGGGGCGCACGCGCAGCCGCGGCGCCGAGCTCGGGGTGCAGGTGGCGCTCGCGTCGTGGCTGCGGGCGCAGGGGACGTGGACGCGCGCCGACCACCGGTTCCTCGCGTACCGGATCCCGTCGGCCGTGAACCCGGCGCCGGCGCTCGACACGCTCGACGGGCGCGCGATGGCCGGCATCCCGGGGCACACCTGGCGCGGCGTGGTCACGGCGAGCGGCCGCGGGTTCGCGCTCGACGTGGAGCAGACGAGCCAGGGGCGCGCCTGGGGCGACGACCGCAACACCGTGCGCGTGCCGGCGTGGGGGCCGGGCCAGCTGAACGTGCGGGCCGCCTGGCGCGGGCGCGTCGGCGCGTGGCGCGTGGAGCCGTTCGCCGCGTGGCAGAACCTGCTCGATCGGCGCTACGTGGGCTCGATCACGCTCAACGGGTTCGGCGGCCGGGTGCTCGAACCCGCGCCGGGGCGCAACTGGTACGCCGGCGTCGAGGTGGCGGTGCCGATCGTGCGCTGAGGCGCTTGCCGTCCCGGTTAGATTCCGCCGCCATGACCAAGCCCCTCGCGTTCGAGATCCGTGACTCGCCCGTCTCCGGGCGTGGCGCCTTCGCCATCCGGCCCATCCGGAAGGGCGAGCGCCTCATCGAGTACGTCGGGGAGCGGATCCCGCACCCCGTCGCCGACGAGCGGTACGACGACGACTCGATGGACGAGCACCACACGTTCCTGTTCACGGTCTCGAGCCGCACGGTGATCGACGCGACGCACGGCGGCAACGAGTCGCGCTACATCAACCACTCGTGCGACCCGAACTGCGAGACGGAGATCGAGCGCGGCCGTGTCTTCATCTACGCCATCCGCGACATCGCGGTGGGCGAGGAGCTCGCGTACGACTACGCGTACGAGCGCAGCGGCGACGAGACGGAGAAGGAGGAGCGGCTCTACGCCTGCCGCTGCGGCACGGCCAAGTGCCGGGGCTCGATCATGGAGCCCAGGGCCGAGTACGAGAAGCGGCGCCGGGCGAAGGAGCGCGAGCGGCGCGCGCGCGAGCAGGCGAAGGCGCGGACGAGGCGCTCCCGGCGTTCGGCGTAGCGGCGCCGGGCGCGGGGCCCCGCGGCACCGCGCGGGGCCCGAGGGACCTCAGTCGGCGCGGGGTGCCGGCGTGAAGAGCCGCACGATGCGCGCCCGCACGATCCGGTCGAGCAGCGGGAAGTCCCGCGCGAGGTACGGCTCGCCCTCGGCGCTCAGCTTCGCCTGCGTGGGGCCCTGGCCGGCCGGCGCCCCTTCGCCGTAGCCCGTGTGGAGCTGGTCCACCACGTCCATCCCGCGCACCACCTCGCCGACCGGGGCGAAGCCCAGCGCGTCGAGCCGCGCGTTGTCGCGCAGGTTCACGAAGAGCTGCACGGTGCGCGTGTTGGGGCCGCCGGCCGCGAACGTGATGGTGCCGCGCCGGTTGCTCTCCCGCACGGTGTCGTCGGGGATGCGGCGCGCACTCCAGGCGCGCGTGGTGCTGGTGTCGGCGGCGATCCCCCACTGCACCACGAACCCGCGGAGCGCGCGGAAGAACCGCGCGCCGTCGTAGACGCCCGCCGCGGCCGCCTGCGCGACGCGCGGCGCGCCGTGGGGCGCCCACGGGCGGCGGAGCATCACCTCGATCTCCCCCTTGGAGGTCTCGAGCCGCACGAGCACCGAGTCGGCGGCGGCGATCGCGGCGGAATCGGGCTGGGGGTCGAGCGGCGGGAGCGGGCGCGGCGACAGGGGCCCGTCGCCGGTCGCCAGCGTGCGCGGCGCGCAGCCGGTCGCGACGAGGCCGGCGAGCGCGAGGGGGGCGAGTGCGCGGAGGGCGAGCACGCGGAGGGCGCGCGCGCGGGCGCGCGGGAGACGCGGCGTCACAGGATGTCGCTCCGGTACTGGAGGCGCAGCACGCGCTTCCGCTGCACGGCGCCGTTGCGGTAGTCGAACGGGACGGAGATGCGTTGCGGCCCCTCGACCACGCCGTCGAGCATCTTCACCCCCTGGAGGTCGGCCGAGGAGTCGGCGACGAAGCGGATGGCGGTGCCGGTCACCTCATAGCGGCCGGTGACGGTCATCGACTGGATCGGCGTGGAGCGCGCCCGCGCCCGCGCGTCGCTCGTGGTGAGGGTCCGGCGGAAGCGCACCGCGGCGCGGAAGCGGTTGCCCGCACGCAGGGAGAGCACCATGCGCTCGAACTCGACGAGGTAGGTGGTGCCCTCGCCGTCGGTGACGCGGTCGCTCAGCGGGAGCGGCGAGTCGTCGATGCGCATCGCGAGGTACGAGCCCGCCACCTGTGCGCCGGCCGCGGCGGGCGAGGCGAGCGCGAGCAGCGCGAGCGCGGCGAGGCGGCATGGACCGCGGCGGAGCGCGGCGAGGCGGACCGGGTGGCGCATGCCACGAAGCTAGGGCGGCGCCGCGATGGTCGGAAGCCGCGCGAGGCGATGCGCCGCCGGCGCGGTCAGAAGCCGCGCGAGGCGATGCACCGCCGGCGCGGTCGGGAGTCGCGGCGCGATGCGCCGCGCCGCCGCGCGACATCGCGATGCCGCCTCGCGTCCGACGCGGCGGCATCCTCGGCCATGCTCGCCGCCATCTCCTCCGCCGCCGTGCTCGGCATCGAGGCCTTCGCCGTCACCGTGGAGGTCGATGCGGCGCCCGGCCTCCCCGGCTGGACCATGGTCGGCCTGCCGTCCGGCAGCGTGAAGGAGGCGCGCGAGCGGGTGGGCGCGGCGCTCGTCAACGCCGGGTTCACGCTGCCGCCGCGCCGCTGGACCGTGAACCTCTCGCCCGCCGACGTCCGCAAGGACGGCACGGCGTTCGACCTTCCCGTCGCGATCGGCGTGCTCGTCGCGAGCGGGCAGCTCGCGGCCGACGCCGTGGAGGGGCTCCTCTTCGCCGGCGAGCTCGGCCTCGACGGCACGGTGCGGCCGATCCGCGGGGCGTTGCCCCTCGCGCGCGCGGCGCGCGCGCACGGGGCGCGGGCGCTGGTCCTGCCCGCTGCGAACGCGGGGGAGGCCGCGCTCCTGCGCGACGTGCGGCTGGCGCCCTGCAGCACCCTGCGTGCGCTCGTCGAGGTGCTCGCCGCGGGCAGCCTTCCCGCTGCGCCGGCGGTCCCCGCGGCCATCGATGCGGGAGCCGATTGCGACTTCGCCGACGTGGTCGGCCAGCGGATCGCCAAGCGCGCCCTGGAGCTCGCGGCGGCCGGCGGGCACAACGTGTTCCTCGTCGGCCCGCCCGGGGCGGGGAAGACCATGCTCGCGCGGCGCCTCACGTCGATCCTGCCACCGCTCGACGATGAGGCGCTCCTCGAGGTGGTCGCCGTGCACTCGGTGGGCGGGATCCTGCCGGCGGGGGCGGTGCCGGCGCGCACGCCGCCCTTCCGGGCCCCGCACCATACCATCTCGCTCGCGGGCCTCATCGGCGGGGGGCCGGGACCGCGCCCCGGCGAGGTGAGCCTGGCCCACCACGGCGTGCTCTTCCTCGACGAGCTGCTCGAGCTCCCGCGCTACGTGCTCGATGCGATGCGGCAGCCGCTGGAGGACGGCCGCGTGGTGGTGGCCCGCGCCGCGCAGGCCGTGGCATACCCGGCGCGCTTCCTCCTCGTGGGCGCGGCCAACCCCTGCCCGTGCGGCTTCGACGGCGAGCCGGGCGGACGGTGCCGCTGCTCCGCCGCCGACATCGCGCGCTACCGCGGCCGGATGTCGGGTCCCCTCGCGGACCGCATCGACCTGCACGTCCGCGTCGGCGCCGTGGCGCTCGCCGAGCTGGGGGCCGCCCCGCGCGAGGAGACGAGCGCGACGATCCGCGCCCGCGTCGCCGCCGCCCGCGACCGGCAGGCCGACCGCTATCGCGTGCTCCCGGGCGTGCGGGGCAACGCCGAGGCGCCGGGGCGGTGGCTGCAGGCGCACGCGGGGCTCACGCGCGAAGCGCAGGTGCTGATGGGCACGGCGGCCGAGAAGCTGCGGCTCTCGGCGCGCGCGTACCATCGCACGCTGCGCGTCGCGCGGACGGTCGCGGACCTGGACGGGGTCGACGTGGTGGAGCCGGGCGCGCTCGCCGAGGCGCTCATGTTCCGCCCGGCGGTGGACCCGGGCTGACGCGAGTCGCTTGGTGTGGCGCGGTGTGGCGCCGTGTGGCGCGGTATGGCGCGGTGTGGCGCGGTGTCGCGCGGCGCAGCGCGGCGCGGAAGCGCGCCGTCCCTGACAGCGTCGCACGGCGCCGCTAGCTTTCGCGCATGTCCGCCCCGCCGATCGCCTCCGACGCCGACGCGCTCGCGAAGGAGCAGGCGCTGGTCGCCTGGTTCCGCGCCCGGCGGTCGGCGCTCATCGGCTTCTCCGGTGGCGTCGACTCCGCGTATCTCGCCTGCGTCGCGCTCGATGCGCTCGGCGCGGAGCGCGTCCTCGCCGTGATCGGGCGCAGCGCCTCGTACCCGGAGGCGCAGTGGACGCGCGCGCGCGAGGTCGCCGAGCGGTTCGGCGTCCCGGTGCTCGAGGTCGACACCGACGAGCTCAACGATCCGCGCTACGCCGCGAACCCCGTCGACCGCTGCTACTTCTGCAAGCAGGAGCTCTGGGGGCGGCTCACGCCCCTCGCCGCGGCGCGCGGGCTCGCCGTCGTGGTCGACGGCACCAACGCCGACGACCTCGGCGACCATCGGCCCGGGGCGCGCGCCGCGCGCGAACAGGGGGTGGCCTCGCCGCTGGCCGAACTCGGGTTCACCAAGGCGGAGATCCGCGCGCGCTCCGCGGCACGCGGCATCCCGACCTGGGACCAGCCCTCCTCGCCGTGCCTCGCGTCACGGCTGCCGTACGGCACCGCGGTCACACCGCTCCGGTTGCGCGCGGTGGAGCGCGCGGAGGCGGCGCTGCGCACCCTCGGCGTGGAGGGCAACCTGCGCGTGCGTCATTTCGGTGCGCTGGCCCGCGTGGAACTCGACCCGGGGGCCCTCGCGTACTGGAGCGCGGCGGAACCGCGCCGTGCGCTCGAGTCGGCCGTCCGGTCGGCGGGGTTCGAGCGCGTCGAGGTCGACCCACGCGGCTTCCGCTCCGGCGCGCTCAACGTGCTCGCCGGCCTCACGCCCGCGGAGCCCTGATGTTCGGATGTGCGTCCCGGATCGGCTGCGCCATCGTGCTGCTGGTGCTGGGCGCGGTCGGCTGGCACTTCCGCGGCAAGTGGGTGCCCAGGGTGAAGGCGATGGTGACGGCCGAGGCGCCGGCCGCGGAGGCGGGCTGGGCGCCGATCACGGCGGCCGCCGGCCAGCGCGCGAAGGATCGCGTCGCCTCGCTCGGCCGGCGGGGCGGCCCGTCCGCCGTGACCCTCACGCCCGAGGAGTTCGCCGCCTATGTGCTGGGGAGCGCCCTCGCGGAAGTCACCGCGCGCGGCACCGAGACGCAGGCGGTGGTGCAGGACGGGATGCTCTACATCCGGACCACCGTGCGCCTCGCCGACCTCGGCGGGAAGGACGCCCTGGGCGCGCTCGCGCGCATGTTCAACGAGACAGAGCCGCTGCTCGTGGCGGGAACGCTGCAGCCGGTCCGGCCCGGCCTCGCGCAGTTCCGGCTCAAGGAGGTCGCGGTGCGCGACCTCAAGGTGCCGCGCTCGGCAGTGGGGACGCTCGTCAGGCGGTGGGGGCCGTCACCGCGCCCCGACAGCCTCGCGACCGACGGCCTGCCGGTGACGCTCCCGGCCGACGTCGTCGACCTGCGGCTGGCCGACGGCAAGGTGACGCTCTACCGGAAGCCCGGATGAGCCGGCGCGTCCTGATCGTCGACGACGAGCCGGGCATCCGCGCGGCGCTGTCGCAGCTCCTCGAGTACGAGGGGTACGAGGTGCGCGCCGTCGCCAGCGGCCGCGAGGGGCTCGCCGCGTACGAGCAGTGGCACCCGCAGCTGACCTTCCTCGACGTGAAGATGGAGGGGCTCGACGGGCTCGAGACGCTCAAGCGCCTGCGCGCGGCGGACCCGGCGGCCGTGGTCGTCATGATCTCGGGCCACGCGAGCATCGCCGACGCGGTCGAGGCGACGCACCTTGGCGCGTACGACATCCTCGAGAAGCCGCTCGACACGGACCGCATCCTGGTCACGCTGCGGAACGCGATCGGGCACCTCGACCTGCGCGAGGAGAACGCGCGGCTGCGGGCGACCATCGAGCGGCACGGCGAGATCGTGGGCCGCTCGCCGGCGATCCGCGCCCTGGTCGACCAGATCGCGCGGGTGGCGGGCACCCCCGCGCGCGTGCTCATCACCGGCGAGAACGGCACCGGCAAGGAGCTCGTCGCGCGCGCGGTGCACGCGCGGTCGTCGCGTGCCAAGGGGCCCTTCATCGAGGTCAACTGCGCCGCGATCCCGGGCGAGTTGATCGAGAGCGAGCTGTTCGGCCACATGAAGGGCTCGTTCACCGGCGCCGTGGGCGACCGCGCCGGCAAGTTCGAGCAGGCCGACGGCGGGACGCTCTTCCTCGACGAGATCGGCGACATGTCGCTCGCGGCGCAGGCGAAGGTGCTGCGCGTGCTGCAGGAGGGGGAGGTCACGCGCATCGGCGGCACCAAGGTGCGCAAGGTCGACGTGCGCGTGGTCGCCGCGACCAACAAGCGGCTCGAGGAGGAGATCGCGGCGGCGCGCTTCCGCGAGGACCTCTACTACCGCCTGAACGTCGTGCCGATCGTCGTGCCCCCGCTCCGGGAGCGGCGCGAGGACATCCCGATGCTGGTGCTCCACTTCGCCTCGCGGCTCGCGGCGGAGGGCGGGATGCCGGTCAAGGGCTTCGAGCCGCTGGCCATCGAGCGCCTCGCCGCGTTCGACTGGCCGGGCAACGTGCGCGAGCTGCGCAACACCGTCGAGCGCCTGCTGATCCTCGCGCAGGGGCCGCGCGTGACCGTCGCCGACGTCGACCGGCTCACCGGTGCGCGTGCCGGCGAGGGCGTCCCCGGCCTCGGCGGGCTCGAGCAGTACGGCACCTGGGAGGAGTTCAAGCTCGCGGCCGAGCGCGCCTTCCTCGAGGTGAAGCTGCGCCAGTTCGACTGGAACGTCGCCGAGACGGCGCGCGCGATCGACATGCCGCGCTCGAACCTGTACAAGAAGATCGAGCGCCATGGGCTCTCGCGCGCGGATGCGTGAGGCCGCCCACGCCCGCCACGCTGTCCACCCCCTTGCCCGACGAGCGGAGCCACGATGAGCGACCGTGACTGGGACGCCGAGCTGAAGAAGATCGACCGCCAGATGGAGCGCGTGAGCGACGAGGCGCTCTTCCCGACGAAGCAGGCGGCGACGCCGGCGCAGAAGGCGCAGGTCGCCGAGGTGCAGCGGACGACCTCGACCTTCGGGGTCTTCGCGCGGCTCACGCTCGCGGTGGCGCTCGGCGTCGGCATGGTGTTCTGGCCCTACTCCGCCCGCTGCGGGCTCGGGCTCGCCGGGTACCTCGCGGCGGTCGTGGCGCTCGTGGTGAGCGGCGTCTGGTCGAGCATCTGGACGTGGCGGCACCGCGCGGCCCGCGCGCACACGCTCTCGCTGCTGCTCGTGCTCTGGGGCCTGGTGCTGGGGGCGATCGACGTCCTGCCGCGCACCGGCTACGCCGTCCCGACGGTCGACCACCCCGCCACGTGGGGCTGCGCGGACTGAGCGGTTATCTTCCGGTCCTATGACGACCTTCCAGAACTTCATCGCCGGCGAGTGGGTCGCGCCCTCCACCGGCCAGTACTTCGAGAACATCAATCCGGCCGACACCGGCGACCTCGTCGGCCGCTTCCCGAGGAGCGGTGCCGCCGACGTGGCCCGTGCGGTCGAGTCGGCCAAGCGCGGGTTCGAACGGTGGAAGCGCACGCCGGCTCCGGCGCGCGGCGACGTGCTCCGGCGCGTCGGCGAGATCCTGCTCGCGCGCAAGGAGGAGCTCGCCGACCTCATGACCCGCGAGATGGGGAAGCCCCTCGCCGAGACGCGCGGCGACGTGCAGGAGGGGATCGACACCGCCTTCTACGCGGCGA